>JADFPE010000258.1 GCA_022562495.1 Acidobacteriota bacterium | reverse complement strand
ACACGTTGCCGATCATCTGCCGACAGCCGAACGGGCTGTCTCCCGCCGGAAACGCCCGAACGTCGACCGGCCCCCCGTGGCGATAGTCCAGATTTGCCCGCTCGGGTGTGGGCGGCGTCTCACCCCACGGGAAGCGAGACTTGACCGACCCGCTCGCCGCGTACTCCCACTCCGCCTCGGTGGGGAGCCGCCGCTTCGCCCAGACGCAGTACGCCTTCGCTTCATGCCAGTTCACGTGGACGACGGGATGCCAGGGATGGAGCGGCAGGCGTTGATCGAACACCCCCTGGAACCACCGCCCATCCCGGGTCGACCAGAAACGTGGATGTTCGGCCCCGTGCCGCCGGCGCCATTCCCAGCCGTGCTTGCCCCAGTACTTCCGGGTCACGTAGCCGCCGCTGTCCACGAATTCGACGAACTCGGCATTCGTCACCGGCATGTTCGCGATACGAAACGGCGTGATCTCCACCGCATGCGCCCACTTCTCGTTGTCGAAGACAAACGGCTCGTCCTGCGGCGCGCCGAGCGGGAACGACGCTCCGGGCACGTCGACGTCGCGCCGCGCGTACGCCGAGTCGACCTCGACCGTATCGCGTGCCACGTTCGGAAACGCCGGCCGGCGGTACCCCAGCGTCTGGCACACCATGGTCAGATTCTCCGAGTGCATGTACTCATGCTGCGTGACGTGACGGTAGCAGTAGATCTCCTCCGGCGTCGGCTCACTCCCGGTCAGTCGATCAACGCAGCTGTCCAGCACCGTCCGCAGGTAGTCCAGCGTCTGCGCGCGCGACGGAAAATCGTGGTCCCAGCGTTGCTTGTAGGAGACATGGAACGAGTCGTACATCGAATCGCCCTTCTCCAAAATCGGTTTCGCTCCATACAGATTCCGCAGAATCCAATATTCCTGGAACCAGCCCACGTGCCCGACTTCCCAGATGGGCGGTTCCAGAAACCGCTCCTGAGGGCCCAGCATCTGGTCGTCGGCCAGATCGGTGAACACCGCCAGCTCCACCTGGCGGGCCTCCCGGAGGTCCGCGATCAGGTCGTTGGCGGTCGTTCGCGTCTGTGTCCCCATAGAACGCGCCATATGACGAACAAACATGAATCAGGACCACCGTATGGCGGCCACCGGGCCGCGGCGCCGGTCGAGCGTGTGTCCGGCTACTACTCCTCGAGCACGAAGCTGACGTAGCGCAGCTCACCCCCGCGATCGACCTGCAGGACAACCGCGTGGCCTGCGCCGAGCTCGTCCAGGGCGGCCCGCAAACCCGTGAGGTTGCCGATCGATCGGCCGTTCAGCGCGCGGATGACGTCGCCCGGGAGTAGCTGACCGTCTCGAAATCGGGGCGCTTGCTGGGTCGAGGCGGCTACCACGACACCCTGGCGGGTGCGCAATCCCGGCAGCATCGGCGCGACGTCCGCGGTCAGATTCAGCCCGAGGATCCCCAGCCGAGACACGAGATGCTCCGCCGGCCGCACCATCTGCTGGAAGCGGTCGGGATCGCCTGGACGCTCGACAGGCGAGACCGTGTACACGGTGCGCTGGTCGCCGCGGAGCACCTCTACCCGCACCGTCTCGCCGACACCGCGCGGATAGAGGTTGACCTCGAACTGCCGCGCGTTCTCCATCAGCTTGCCGTCCATGGTCAGCACGATGTCGCCGACCCGCAGGCCCGCCGCGGCGGCCGGACCGGCGGGGTAGACATCGGCCAGGATCACACCCCAGTCCTGCGCAAGACCGAGCCCTTCGGCCAGCTCCGGCGTCACCGTCTGCACGCGCGCACCAATCGCGCCCCGACGCACCCGCCCGTGCTGCAGAATTTGCTCGTACACCCTGCGTACGATGTTGCTCGGCGCCGCAAAGCCGAGCCCCTCACTTCCACCCGACTGCGAGAGGATGAAGGTGCTGATCCCCACGACGCGACCGTCGACGTCGACCAGCGGTCCACCGCTGTTGCCCGGGTTGATCGACGCGTCGGTCTGGATGTAGATCATCGGGTCTTCGGGCCGGAGCTGGCGCGCCACGGCGCTCACCACGCCGAAACTGACGGAGTTCTCGAGCCCGAGCGGACTCCCAAAGGCCATGACGAGCTGGCCGGGCCTGAGTGACTCGGAATCGCCCAATTCCAGGAACGGCAGCCGATCGTTTACCTGCACCTTCAGGACAGCCAGGTCGGTCTCCGAGTCGGTTCCGACCACCTGCGCCCCCACCAGCCGGCCGCGCGGACGCAGGATCGATCGGCGTTCGGCGCCCACTACCGTCGTCACCGGCAAGACCACCTGCACACGCGTCGCGCCGGCTACGACATGCGCGTTCGTGATGATGTAACCGGCGGGGTCGAGGATCACCCCAGCGCCGCTCCCCCGTTGCGGCGACACCAGCGGCTCGGCCGACGGTACGAGCCCACCGCCGATTGCGTACCCAGACACGAAGATCTGCACAACGGCCGGCCCGACGCGTTCGCTCAAGGCTTCGAGCGTGTCGCTCAGCGCCGCGAGCGAGCCCGTCTGCTGCGCGCTGCCTGGCGCGGCGACACACAGGAGGACACACGCGAGCAACGCCCGCACTCTCACGGCGACCGCGTTCGGTGCCAACCCGGTGTCTGGCTGCAGAGACATCATGCCGAGGAACGGAGTCATTATACCGAGGTCGGTTCTTCGAATATTTTGGGGTGTGCCGTCGACAAGACGGCACGAGCACGACGCCGCCTCGCACGTAGACCAGCGTGTCACCCCATGCGCGCACGCGGGAGCGCCAAGCAGCCACGCCGGCAGGCGGGAGACAGCGCCGGTCGACTGCAGCGGGACTGTCACCGCGGGCGGCTAGACCCGCCGGGTGGGGCGACTTCCACGTCCGAAGCGCTTGCGCGTGTGGCCTCCACCCGACGGGGACGCGGTGGCGCGCCCCGAGCCACTCCGATGACGGCCGGACCGGACGACGTGTGGCGCCTGGGACCGGCGCTGCGGGCTGCGCTCCGCGGCGTCGGTCGCAGGCGTGAAGCCGGCGATATGCTGACGCCGGATCGGCGTCCCGACGAGCCGCTCGATCGCGGCCAGCTGGGTGTGCTCTTCGGGCGCGGCCAGAGAGATCGCATGACCGCTCTTCCCGGCTCGGGCGGTGCGCCCGATACGGTGCACGTAGTCCTCCGGGACGTTGGGCAGATCGAAGTTGACGACGTGGCTGATGCCGTCGACATCGAGCCCGCGCGCGGCGATGTCGGTCGCGATGAGCGTGTCGATCGCACCGGTGCGGAAGCCGGCGAGCGCCCGGGTGCGCGCGTTCTGGCTCTTGTTGCCGTGGATGGCCACGACCCGGCGACCGGACTGCTCGAGGCGCCGCACCAGCTGGTTGGCCCGTGCCTTGGTACGGGTGAAGACCAGGGTCTGCCCCATCTCCCCACTCTGCAGCAGCAGCTGAAGCAGGTCCTTCTTGCGGGTCATCTCCACCGGGTGGACCACCTGCTCGACGGTGCTGACCAGCGTCGCCCGACGCGTCACTTCGACCATCACCGGTGCGTGGGTCGTGCGTCGGATGAGCGCCTCGATCTCGTCCGGCATCGTTGCCGAAAAGAACAGGTTCTGGCGCGTCGCGGGCAGGGTCGCGAGGATGCGGCGGACATCGGGCAGGAAACCCATATCGAGCATCCGGTCGGCTTCGTCGAGTACTACGATCTCGACGTTGCCGAGACTCGCCTGCCTGCGACCGAGGTGATCGAGGAGCCGGCCAGGGGTCGCGACCAGCAGATCGATGCCGCCGGCCAGGCGGCGCTGTTGCGGCTCCATGCCCACACCGCCGAAGATGACGGCGCTGCGCAGGCGCAGATGCATGCCGTACCGCTTGGCCATGTCCCCGATCTGGGCGGCCAGCTCTCGGGTCGGTGAGATCACCAGCGCGCGCGGGTGGCGCAACGGCTTGCCGCCGGCAAGCTGCTGCAGGATCGGCAGCAGGAAGGCCGCGGTCTTCCCGGTGCCGGTCTGAGCGCAGGCGATGAGGTCGCGCCCCTCGAGCACAACCGGAATAGCGCGCTCCTGGACTAATGTCGGGTCAGTGTAGCCCGCGCCGGCCACGGCGCGAACGAGCTCCGGGCGCAGGCCCAGCTCGACAAACGTCATCTGTGTTCTTGCTCCTGTCCACGCTCACCCAGGCGCGGATTACCTGACTCTGTTACGGCCCGCACCGGCGGCGGGCTTGCGTTGGAAGAACCTATGAGGAGGCGGGCCCTGGTGGGTCTCGGGCAACACCCGCTGCTCTGAGCGGGGCTTCCGGGTAGGAGAAAACCTGCTCGCGATTCCCGTTGATAGTAGCACGGATCCGGCCGCTGAGCCTGTCTGGCTGTGCTAGCACGGTGACAACTTCGGCCCGACGGTCGACAACATCCTGCGCTCGACACCGATCTACGCCGAGGGCAAGCAATACATCGTTATCCCGATCGGCGGCGGACGGGCCAGCCACGCCGGCGCGCTGGCGGCGTCGACACTGCCCGACTCGGACCCTGTCTCGCCGACCCGGTCCCTGACGCGCACAGGCAGCCAGTCCCGCCCGTTCCCACAGCCTATCGACGTGTGGCGAGCCATTCCATGATACGGGGGGTCACGAACTCTGGGACCTCGGTATGTGGGTTGTGGCCCACCCCCGGGAGCACGTGGATCGTCAGGTCTCCTTCCACCCATTCCCACATGTCGTTCAACGTGGGGGTCTGGAACGGCCCACTGTCCTTCCCGTAAATGAACAGCGTCGGCGCCGTCACCGGTGGAAACTCTCCGAACGTGAAGCCAAACGCCTCTGTCTCCATCGTCACCGGCGACGTGGGCCAGTTCGCTTTGTAAAAGTTCACGATCGACTCCGGGTCGAGCCGCTCATATGCCTCCGTCCGCAACTGGGCCAGCTCCGCAGGCTCACCTTGAATCGGCCGGCGGTTCCGTAGCCGCTCGCCAAACACCGCGCCCGCGTCAGGATTCTCCTGCATCCCCCGCTGGAACCGACTGGCCCGTTGCTGGTCCGGGTTGGTGACCAGCTCCCGGAGCAAGCCGGCCGGATGAATCGACCCCAGCGAGATCAGACGGTCCGTTCGCTCCGGATAGGTCATCGCAAAGTGCCACGCGTGGAGCCCACCGCTGTCCTGCCCGATGAGGATCGCCTTGTCCTCCCCGAAATGGTCGATGATGGCGTTGAGGTCCCCCGCGATCTTCGCCGACGTGTAGTGTTCGACCCCGACCGGCTTATCGCTCTGATCGGTTCCGCGGGTCGACATCGCGACCACCCGATATTGCGCCGACAGCGCCACCATCTGGTGCCGGAAATCGAACCAGGGACCGGTGATGCTATGGATGAAAATGACCAGCGGGCCGTCGCCGGCGGTGTGGTAGACCACTGTCACCCCGTCTGACACGACCGTCCCCTCCGTGAACGAGGCCGACCTCCCTCGCCAATCCGTGATGGTCACATCCGCGATCGCCTGCCCAGGCAGCAACACAACCGCACCAAGAAGCCACATCCAGCTCAGGAATCTCACGGCAACCTCCCCGCAGTCAGTCGACCCGCACACGCGCGTGACAGGTCCAACGTCACTGTCGATATGCTTGATTATCTCTATTGGTCACTGTTCACCGCCATCGGTCAATGGGCGGCAAACAATGCCCTTCATCCGTGTCCCGGCGGCCTGTCCTGGGCGGCCGCGACACCGGCGTCTGGTCTGACACCGGAACTGGAAGCCCGTCGGCACGAACAGCTCCGGGTGGACGCCGGCAGGCCACCTGCCGGGTGGATCAGGTGGTCGGGCAACGGCCCCGTCCAGGCCGCTGCAAGCGGCTCACCTCCAAAGGCCGGCGGCTACTTACCGTTGTCGATGGCGGAGGATAAAAGCTTCGACGGCCTCGAGATCCACATCTTTGAATTGCACACCAGCCCGGTAGCGGGGCGCACTTTTCCCTCGCAGTTCAAACGAGACCCAGACGACCACCCCGGAACAGCGAATAATGTCCGGTGCCTTTCCCATCACGAGACGGACTCGCCGGTTCAGTCGCAACGCCGCCGACGCCACCACTTGCGCGCCAGTCCCGGACAGCTCGACGAGCGTGGTCGGGTTCCCGTCAACCCGCATCTCGAGGCCTGGTCGCAGCTTGTATCGGCGCGCCACGCGCGTCCCCAGGTAATCTGAGGGGAGCGGCTCGCCGGGCATTGCGGTATCCGATGCTGCCTTCGGTTCGGTCCGGCGGACAAGGCGTACATAGTCGCCGGCTCGCGAGATCACGCGGATCTGGGTGTTGGCCAAGGTGTGATCGGTCTTGATCGTGTTGACAAGCGCCGCACCGCGGGGCGTGTCGACAAACGCACGTCCCAGTACCACCAGCTGCGGGCGATCGCGTGTAATGCGCTGCAGCGCCTTGATGGCGTCGGTGTCGGCGAACACACGGAAGTTCGTCTCGACGCCCAGTTCCTTCGTCACGGCCTGAGCTTCGTCCTCGGCGACAATCAATACCGTGACCGCCAGTTCTTCCCAGGTTGGAGCCGAGACTACGGTCTTGCTCCCCGGAGCCTGACTCGTGTTCACCGACACCTTTTTCGAACGACTTTTGGACACCGACACCTTCTTCGCGCGACCAGATTTCGTCATCGCACCCTGTGCCTTTCCCGGTCCCCGTCAGCTCAGGCCGCGACGACGTGGCACCGAGCGGAGCGCAGGCCGGTCATACCGGTGACAGAAACCTTACCACCGCAGCCATCATCTCCTC
>JADFPE010000257.1 GCA_022562495.1 Acidobacteriota bacterium | reverse complement strand
ATGCATCCCGCCTGGACGGCGTTGCTCTTCGGTCACACATCCCCCAATTTGCTCCCTCGTCGCGCCTTGCCAGCCGGGCGCCTCGCCACCCTCGGTGCGTTACCGTAATGATGACCGGGACCACTGAGGCATCTCCGCGTGACATGATGACTGGCTGGACACGTCACGATGTCACCTCTCTCGAAGATGTCTAGTCGGCTGCCCGAGCTGTCGATTATACGCCCCCGTCCCTCCAAGACTGTTCGTGACGCCAAATGTGTTGCGCGCCGTCTCGTGGGGGCGCAGATCGGGTAACATGCCGGGTAATGGCAGGGGACTGCGCTATGCGCCCACACCTGATCGTCCCGTTGGTACTGGCCATGTTTGCGACACCGCTGCAGGCGCAGCCGGTGTTCAGGAGTGGTGTGGATCTCGTGCGTCTCGGGGTCACCGTGGTGGACAAGGACGGGCAGCTGGTGTCGGGCTTGACCGCCGACGACTTTGTGATCCAGGAAGAGGGGCGTGAGCAGCGCATCGCGTATTTCTCGCGTGGACTCGACAGCGATCTCGAGACCATGCCGGTCCATCTCGGCGTGCTGTTCGACACGAGCGGCAGTATGGACCGCGACGCCGCGTTCGCGAAGACCGCCGCCATCAAGTTTCTCCGGGGTCTGAATTTCGCGGTCGACATGACCCTGGTCAGTTTCGACACCCAGGTGCGTGTGAGCCGGTTTGACCGGGCCGACTTTCCGCGGCTCGTCGAACGTCTGCGCAGCCAGAAGACCGGCGGGATGACGGCGCTCTACGACGCGCTCGGCGTCTATCTCGACGGCGCGTTCACACAAGATGGGCGCAAGGTGCTGCTGCTCTATACCGATGGCGGCGACACACGGAGCCGGCTGCGGCTCGGCGAGTTGCTCGATCTGGTCCGAGCCTCCGACGTCACGATCTACGCAATCGGGTTCCAGACCCAGGTCCGGACGGCTGATCGGATGATGGAGCGACGCCGGCTCGAGGAGATCGTCGGTCTCACCGGCGGGCAGTGCTACTTCCCGGACTCGCTGGGCGAGCTGGACGAGATCTACGCGCAGATCCGGGAAGAGTTGGCGGTGCGCTATTCCCTGGGCTACGTGTCCACCGACCCGACCACCGACGGGGCCTGGCGCCGCGTGACAGTGAGGTTCGCCGATTCGCGGCCCGATCTCAAGGGCGCCCGCATCCGCGCCCGCAAGGGCTACTTCGCGCCCCACTTCGAGGACGCACCGAGAGACCGATGAGGGGCGCCCGCCGGCCGGGCCCGTCGCGCGGTCCGACGGCTCTTCAGGAGTCGGCAGTCAGAAGGCAGAAGAAGCCGGGCTTCGCCAGCCTCACCCGATGACGTGCGAGCGCCTCTGTCGCTGCCGCGTGAGGAGAGGCGTTGAAGCCGGCCCTGCAATTCACGGCCCCGCCACCCGGGTTGTTGCGGAACCCGTGCTGTCGCTGTGCCACAGACGCCGTGGTACGATCATCCGTTCCCGCCGAGCGGGGTGTGCGTCGGTCCGCCCCTACGCGGCCAGGGGAATGCGCGAACCAGCGCTGGCACCGGACGAGAGTCACTCGGTTCCGCTTCTGACTTCTGCCTGCTGACGTCTTCACGTGGCCGCGCTGCGGGTGCCGGGGCGGCCAAGTCCATGTCCTCCACAGACAGGCGGTTCACGTTAGTCACCGATTTCGAGCTGCGCGGCGACCAGCCGCAGGCTGTGCAGGAGCTGACCGATGGGCTACAGCGGGGCGACGCGCACCAGGTCCTGCTCGGGGTGACCGGGTCCGGGAAAACGTTCACGCTGGCGCACGTGATCGCCCGGGTCAACCGGCCGGCCCTCGTCATGGTGCACAACAAGACCCTGGCGGCCCAGTTGTTCCTCGAGTTTCGCCGGTTCTTCCCCGACAACGCGGTCGAGTACTTCGTCAGCTACTACGACTACTACCAGCCGGAAGCCTACGTCCCCGCCACAGACTCGTATATCGAGAAGGAGGCGACGATCAACGACGAGATCGATCGCATGCGGATGTCCGCGACGCGGTCGCTCTTCGAGCGCCGCGACGTCATCATCGTGGCCAGCGTGTCCTGTATCTACGGATTGGGTTCGCCCGAGGCGTACTACGGCCTGTTGCTGTCGCTCGAGCTGGGCCAGCGCGTCGAACGGGAGTGGATCCTGCGCAAGCTGGTCGAGATTCAGTACGAGCGGAATGACCAGGAGTTCGCTCGGGGCACATTCCGGGTCCGGGGCGACATCGTCGAGGTCTATCCGTCCTACGAGAATGTCGCCCTCCGGATCGGGCTCTTCGGCGACGAGGTGGACGAGCTCGTCAGTTTCGACCCGGTGACGGGCCGCACCCTGCGGCGGCACGACCAGGTGGCCGTGTATCCGAAGTCTCACTTCGTCACGCCCCGCTCACGGACGCTGCAGGCGGTCGAGACCATTAAAGCCGAGCTGGTCGAGCGTCGCGCCGACCTGGAGAGTGTGGGCAAAGTGCTGGAGGCGCAACGGCTGCACCAGCGGACGATGTTCGACATCGAGATGATGCGTGAAATCGGCTACTGCCACGGCATCGAGAACTATGCCCGGCATCTGTCTGGCCGCGCGGCCGGCGAGCCGCCGCCGACCTTGCTGGACTATTTGCCGCCGGACGCGTTGACGATCGTCGACGAGAGCCACCAGACGATACCGCAGGTGCGCGGCATGTATCACGGTGACCGGTCGCGCAAGGAGGTGCTGGTCAGCTTCGGCTTCCGTCTGCCCTCGGCGCTCGACAACAGACCGCTGAACTTCGACGAGTGGAGGAGCCGGGTCGGTCAGGTCATCTTCGTGTCGGCGACGCCGGGGCCCTACGAGCTCGAGCAGAGCGAAGGGGCGGTGGTAGAGCAGATCATCCGGCCGACCGGGCTGATCGACCCGGCGGTGGACGTCCGGCCGGTCAAGGGGCAGATTGACGACCTGCTGCACGAGATCCGGCTACGCGCCGACCGCGGCGAGCGGGTGCTCGTGACAACGCTGACCAAGCGGATGGCGGAGGACCTGACGCAGTTCTATCAGGAGCTCGGTGTGCGGGTGAGATACCTGCATTCGGAGATCGAGACCCTCGAGCGGGTGCAGATCCTGCGGGACCTGCGTCGTGGCGTCTTTGACGTCCTCGTGGGGATCAATCTCCTGCGGGAAGGGCTCGACCTGCCCGAGGTCTCGCTGGTGGCGATCCTGGATGCAGACAAGGAGGGATTCCTCCGGTCGTCCGGGTCGCTCATCCAGACCTCGGGCCGAGCGGCTCGCAACGTGCACGGCCGGGTGATCATGTACGCCGACGAAGAGACCAAGTCGATGCGGGCGGCGCTGGCTGAGATGCAACGCCGGCGGTCCCGGCAGGAGGCGTACAACCGCGAGCACCACATTACGCCGGCATCGATCGTCAAGGAGATCGACGATGTCCTGTCGAGCGTGTATGAGCGGGACTATGTGACGGTGCCGGTCGTGCGGGAGGCCGAGGAGGAGTTCGCCACGCAGGCGGAGCTCGATGCGCATCTGCGGTCCATGGAGGCAGACATGCGGGCGGCGGCGGCCAACCTGGAGTTCGAGCGGGCGGCGGCGCTACGTGACAAGATTCGCGCGTTGCGGAGCCCGGGGTACGCGTTTTCCTGACGGACCGTGTTCGTGTCCATGGATGAGCAACGTCGTCAGCCGGGATGCAGCGTCAGTCGCATGCAGCGGGAGTCTGACCACGGGCTGCTGGCCAGCCCGGCGCCGCGTTCCGGCAACGCCCACGGATTCGCCCCATGCAGGTCACCAGTGTGAGATGATGAGGGCGCGCGAGGGCTGGACCACACGACAGGTAGGAGAGTGCAATGGCGAGAGACCATGATGGACACGCGGGCGCGGTCCTGATGGCGTTCGTGCTGGGTGCCGTGAGCGGCGCCGCGGTGGCGCTGCTGTGGGCGCCGAACGTCGGTGAAGACACGCGACGGCTGCTCGGCGAGAAGGTGCGCGAAGGACGTGAACGGGCCGCTGACGCGGCTCGACAGGGTCGTGAGTTCGCGAGCCGACAGCGGGAGAGCCTCACGACGGCGATCGACCGCGGACGCGAAGCCTATCAGAGCGAGCGGGACAAGGGCGAGGACGCGACTGAGGCCCCGGCGTGACCGATTGGCCCACCCTGTTCCTCGCGGCGATCGCGGCGGCGACCGGGGTCATGGCCCTCATCCAGATTGGTGTGGTCATCTACGGCGCGCGGCTGGCGCGCCGGGTGAACCGGCTGGCCGACCGGGTCGAGCGTGAGATCGATCCATTCTTGGGCAAGGTCCAGGAGATGAGTGACGACGCCACTCGCGCCACCAAGCTCGCCGTGGCCCAGGTCGAGCGCGCCGACCAGTTGATGGCGCAGCTCGCGCGGCGCGCCGAGGCGACGCTCGACGTGGTGCAGCAGGTGATCATCACGCCGGCTCGGCGGGGGCTCGCGCTCATCGAGGGGCTGCGCGCCATGTTCTCTTCCGTGCGGACGCAGGCGAAGCCTCGTTCGGACGCCACGAAAGCGACAGAGGAGGACGAGGCGCTCTTCATCGGATAGGAGGCAGTATGCTGACACGCGTCTCGTGTGCGGCGGGAACCGCGGTGGTGGCGGCGGTCACGGTACTTCTCGCGGGCGGCACCGCCGCGGCGCAGGTGTCTGTCTCGGCGCCCCTGGCTCAACAGCTGGTGGCGGCGCTCGACGGCGCCCAGCTCGACAGTATCGCGGCCAAGGACAGTCAGGACGAAGACCGGTTCGTGGCGGCGCTCTTCTTCCCGGGACGGCTCCTGGTCGTCTCGGCGCGCTATAAGGAGCCGGTGTTCCCCCTGGAAAAGATCGCGGCCCGAAACTATCGGGAGGTCTACATAGACCTGAACACGGCGTCGATCCCCGACACCAAGATTCTGATCACCGACGGCGGTGCGGATGGTCTGCGTGCCGATGACCCGGCCGACAGCGCCGACACAGGTGGGCGGATCGTCCGGTTCAGCGGGGACTGGAGCGGACAGCAGCTGTCGGAAGCCGAGTACACGACACTGTTCAACGAGGCTGACGCAAGCTACGCGCGGATGCTGCGGGCGTTGCTGGCCGAGGTGAACTAGACTTCTTGAACGAAGTTTATCGTGACATGTGAGACAAGTGTCGGTCGTGTTTTTTTCGCTCGCACCACGACAGCCTCCGTTCAAGGTGTCGAGTCCCGCGTAGCGGGGCTGTGAGACAAGCTCGGCTAGCGAGGCGGAGCGGGACGGTCTGAGGCGGAGCCTCGCTAGACATCTGCCGGGGGCGATCCAGAACTGGTGTCAATGGTCACGATGTCGCCCATCGAAGATGTCCGGTGTCGCTTGTGAGGTAAACTGAGGATCCTGCTCGCTCGGAGTGGGCGCTTGGCTCAGTGGTAGAGCATCGCCTTCACACGGCGGGGGTCAGTGGTTCGAATCCACTAGCGCCCACCAGCAAATTAAGGGTCAACCGGGTTTCCGGTTGGCCCTTTCTCCTTCCACCTTGCAACGAACTTGCAACTGGGGGGCTCTGGCGCCATTCGAGGCGCCCTTTGCTCGGATCAGTGGAAAATGGCCGGCCCCCAATTCTTTGCACCACCGAGTTCCAGATGTACATCCGAGTGGACGATCCCAGGGGTGAACAGGCAGCAACCCTGTTACGTGAGCATCTCGACGAGATGGCCCTGTATGCGCCCCCGGAGAGTAGTCATGCTCTCGACGTTGACGGATTGTGTTCCCCAGACGTCACCTTCTGGACCGGCTGGGCGGATCGCGAGCTTCTCGGATGTGGTGCGCTGCTCGAGCTGGATCATCGGCACGGCGAGGTCAAGTCGATGCGGACCGCCAGGGGGCATCTCCGACAGGGCGTTGCCACGCAATTGCTTCAGCACATCATTGCGGAAGCGGAACGGCGCTCGTATACCCGCCTGAGCCTCGAGACCGAGTCGATGAAGGGGTTCGCGCCGGCGCGCGCGCTGTACCGTCGATTCGGGTTTTCCCTCTGCGAGCCGTTCGCCAGCTATGTGCCCGACCGAAACAGTGTGTTCATGACCCGCGCACTGCCATCGTCCGGATCGGCTGGCTGACCTCGCCGCGAGACCTCGACCGGCTGACCTACTGATTACGAATTGTTGGCAGGGTGAAACCGGTGGACGCGGCCCGCCAGGCCGGGACGCCTCCCGGTCATCCTGCGGTCATCCAGCCCAGGGGGCGATGGTATTCGCCGCGATCAGTTGCAAGCGTCGGTCAGCCTGCAACCTTCGATCGACTCAGGGGATTGTGGCGAAGGCATTGCTTATAGAACTCACGAAGCCATTTTCCCGCTGACGTGTCCACCGTGCTGATCGCTTCAAGCACTGTCTCCCAAGCAAGGACGTTGATGGAACACTGATCCAATACTGGCCTGAAGACACGTTCGAACCACTCAGCAGCACTCGCGTCGAAACTCTCCGCCCGGGTCTTGACCGTTCGGTTGATCTCTGCGCGGTTCACGGCAGCGAACACGCCCTGCGCGATCCGCTCTTTTGGTGCCACGACAACGAACCCGCAGTTCTGAAGGGACTCCAGGCTGGCCAGGCCGCTGTCGACCAAATGGGCGATACAGGCCACGTTTCGCGCCGCCTGGTTGAAGTTCGGGGCGTGTTTGGTCCCAGCGGACAGTCCGCTCGCCATCTTCGCCTCGACCACCGTAATTTGGTGTGCTCCCGGGAGCAACTCAATGTCCCCGCCAGCCCCGGGACGTAG
>JADFPE010000256.1 GCA_022562495.1 Acidobacteriota bacterium | reverse complement strand
AAACCCGCCCGCCGGGGCGCGCAGGGGCGCCCCCCGCCGGCGCGGCGTGGGGCGTTGGGGCCCCGCGAGCGCCGGCGGGGGGTTCGGGGCGTAGCCCCGTCTAAGGCTCGACGATGGCGTCGTAGACGAGCGTCTTGAACTCCTCGCGGAACCCGCCCCCGCGCGACGGCGAGACCTGCGCCATGATGACGGTGACGATGCCGTGTTCCGGGTCGATCGAGAACCTGGTGCCGGCCGAGCCATCCCACCAGTACTCCCCGTTGCCGACCGGGAACGTGTAGGCGCTCGAGTCCAGTACGACGTTGAACCCCAGACCCCAGCCCGACCCGGCCATGTAGCCGCGGGTGCCGAGCGGCAGCACAGAGTCGGGGACGTGGTTCCTCGTCATCATCTCCACGGTCTCGGGGCGTAGTACGCGGTTGCCGCCGAGCTCCCCTTTGTTCAGGAACATCTGAGAGAATCGGAGGAAATCCATCGTCGACGACAGCAGCCCGACGCCGCCTTCGATCAGGGTGGGCCGCTCGGTGAACGGGACCTCCTCGATCGCATGCGGGTGCAGCGCACCGCTCGCGTTGTCCGGCCGGTAGACGGTGGCGAGTCGGTCGGCCTGCTCCCCATCGGCCCAGAACACCGTGTCCCTCAGCCCCAGCGGCACGAAGACCCGCTCCTCCAGGAATTGCTCGAGCGGCATGCCCGACCAGATCTCGATGAGCCGTCCGAGCATCGTCGTCGAGATGCCGTAACGGAACCGCGTGCCCGGGTCTTCGAACAGCGGCACTCGGGCCGCGTTGTCCACCATCTGGGTGAGTGCGATGGACCGCAGACGGACCCGTTCGGTCCGGTAGATCGGCGCGCTCCGGCTGCCGATGCCGGAGGTGTGCGTGAGCAGGTGTCGTACGGTGATATCCCCGTTGCGCGCCCTGGTCCTCGACATGTCCGGCTCGCGCGCATCGACAAACACGCGCTGGTCGGCAAACTGCGGCAGATACGTCGAGATCGGGTCGTCCAGCTGGAACGCGCCCTCTTCCCAGAGGATCATCACGGCCGTGCTGGTGATCGACCGGGTCATCGAGTACAGCCGGAACAGCGCGTCTTCCGGCATCGGGTCCCGCGTCTGGAGATCCCGCTGGCCCAGCGCCTCGAAGTAGACCAGCTTGCCGTGGCGGGCGACGGCGGCGACCACACCCGCGATGTGGCCGGCCTCGATGTGCGCCTCGAGCGCCTCGGTCGCCTTGTTGAGCCGCGCGCTCGACAGTCCGACCGACTCCGGTGCCGCCCGTTGCAGATCCTGGGCGAACACCGGACATGCCAGCGTGAGACAGGCAAGCGTGATCGCGGTGCGTCTGAGTCTCATGGGTGTCCTCCTCGCTGATTGCGCCATCGTAGCCCATAGGACCTGGGCGCGTACGCGGCCTGCAGTGAGAACGAACATCGGCGTTGGCCTATAATGTGCGGATGTCACAATGTGGATTCCGGGGGAAGGTGATGGTCTTGAGGTATCTCACAACGATTGGGATCGCGCTCGTGGTCGGTGTGTTGGCGGTGCCCCGGATCGTGGCGGGTCAGGACTGGCCGCAGTGGCGGGGTCCGAACCGGGATGGGTCGGTCAGCGCGTTCGACGTACCGGCGTCGTGGCCGGCCGGGTTGACCGAGCAATGGAAGGTGGAGGTCGGGCTGGGCTACGCCACGCCGCTCCTGGTCGGCGACCGGATTTACATGTTCACCCGACAGGGTGAGGACGAGGTGATGCTGGCGCTCGATGCCGCGTCGGGGGAGACCCTCTGGCGCACCAGCTATCCGGCGCCGTTTCAGATGAACCCGGCGACCGCTCGCCACCGCGCCGGGCCAAAGTCCACCCCGACCTATGCGGACGGACGACTGTTCACGCTGGGGATGAGCGGCATCGTCACGGCGTTCGACGCCGACGCCGGCCGGCAACTCTGGCAGAAGCCTGGTGGACCGGTGCAGCCGATGTTCCACACGGGGATGTCGCCGTTCGTCGACGGCGATGTGATGATCCTGCACGTCGGCGGGCATGACGACGGGGCGTTGACTGCCTTCGATGTCGCGACCGGGGATGTCCGGTGGAGTTGGGCGGGTGACGGACCGGCCTACGGGTCGCCGATCGTGGTGGAGCTGGCAGGGGTACGACAGGTTGTGACCTACACGCAGAAGAACTTCGTCGGGGTGTCGGTCGAGACCGGTGATCTGCTGTGGCGGCGACCGTTCACCACACCGTCGAACACGACCTCGCAGACACCGCACGTCTATCAGAACGATGTGATCGAAGCCGGACGAGGCAACGGCATCACCCGATTCCGTGTCGTGCGGGAGGGGAACGCCTGGACCACCGAGAACGTCTGGCACACCGATGCGGTCTCGTTGCACATGACCAACGGAGTCATCGTCGACGGGGTACTGTTCGGGTTGTCGCATCTGAACAGCGGCCAGTATTTCGGTCTGGATCTGGACACCGGCGAGGTGCTGTGGACCAGTGCGCCCCGGCAGGCGGACAACGCCGCGATCGTGCACGCCGGGACCACGATCTTTTCCCTGGAGGCCGACGCCGAGCTCGTCGTGGTGGCCAGTAGCCGCACCGGGTTCGAGCCGGTACAGCGCTACGAAGTGGCGACCAGCGCCACCTGGGCGCAACCGACCCTGGCGGGCAACCGTGTGTTCGTCAAGGATGTGGATTCGCTGACCCTCTGGACCGTCGATTAGTGGCGCACTGCGGGCCACTCGGGCGGCCCTGTCTGTGTGAACACCGAACACCAACGCCGATCGCACGTTGACCAACACAACGGAGAGGAACAGCCAATGTCACTGAGAATCAACGACACCGCGCCGGACTTCACGGCCGAATCGACCCAGGGCACCATCCATTTCCACGAATGGATAGGTGATGGTTGGGTCATCCTCTGCTCGCATCCGAAGGACTTCACCCCGGTCTGCACCACCGAGCTCGGCTACATGGCGGGTTTGCAGCCGGAGTTCGCGAAGCGCAACTGCAAGATTCTCGGCATCAGCGTCGACGGCGTGAGTAACCACGAGGCGTGGTCCAAGGACATCGAGGCGTCGCAGGGGCACGCGGTGAACTATCCGCTGATCGGCGACCCCGAGCTGAAGGTCGTCAAGCAATACGACATGCTGCCGGCCGAGGCGGGGGAGACCTGCGAGGGCCGCACGCCAGCCGACAACGCGACCGCCCGGTCGGTGTTCCTGATCGGTCCGGACAAGAAGATCAAGGCGACCATCACCTACCCGATGAGCACCGGTCGCAATTTTGACGAGATCCTGCGGCTGCTAGACTCCTGTCAGCTCACTGCTTCGAAGCAGGTGGCCACGCCGGTCAACTGGAAGCAGGGCGACGACGTCATCATCCTGCCGTCGGTGTCCGATGAGGCCGCCAAGGCGACCTATCCAGATGGCTGGCAGCAGCCGCTGCCCTACATCCGGATCGTGCCGCAGCCGAAGTAACCGGGCGCCAGACCGTGCGAGAGATCGGCCTGCACTTCGGCTTCAGGCGTTCGTGTCATCGCCCGGATGAGACCGGTTTCGGCGGTCGTCTCCGGGCACCCCTTCTCCTCCTCGGTCGTACCAACGCACCTGCGAGAGCTCCGCTTCGCTAGCTGAGCGTTTCTCACAGCCCCGCTACGCGGGGGCTAGAGATAAACTCCTTGGATACCCCTGACCCCACGGCGTGTCGTCGGTGACAGTGGTACCCGACTGACGTCGGGCGCGGCGTCGGCCCACGCGCGCGGTCGGCGTCCGAGCGGTGTCCGATTCGGCCGCCAGAGAGACAGCCGCAGACTGGCAGCCACCCCTCGAGATGTCGCTGACTCGTGGTACCACGCTCGGCCCGTACGACATCACCGCCAAGGTGGGCGTGCCCGGGCAGGAGAGCACGCTGTCCGCACAGCCGACCGAGCGGGTCCCGACGCGGTGCGGGCTATGATGGTTGACATGAAAGTCGTGTCGAAACGGGCTGCCGGATCGGATGTCCTCGATGATGCTGCGCGACTGCAGCGCATGCTTCGCCGGCTGCGGGGCGGTCTTGTTCCGCGGGGCGTGTATCGCTTCTCATCGTTCGAAGAGGCCGACGCATGGATGATGAGACAGATCGCGTCTACAGCCGCGCACCTGAGCTCGAGGATCTCCTCGGTCTCTGTCGGACGCTCAACCGAGAAGGGGTCCGCTACCTCCTGATCGGAGGTTTCGCAGTGATCCTGCACGGGTTCGTGCGCACGACCAAAGATGTCGATCTGCTCGTCGATCCATCGGACGACAACATCCAGGCCATCAAGCGGGCGCTGTCCTCGTTACCCGATAACGCCGCCGAGGAGATTGAGCTCTCCGATGTGCGTGAACACACCGTTGTACGTGTTGCCGACGAGATCGTGGTCGACCTCATGGCGTCGGCGTGCGGTGTGACATACGACGAGGCCCAGCGTCACGGTGTCGAGGAGTGTCGGATCGGGGATGTCGTCATCCCGCTGCCGGGAAAGCGTTTGTTGATCCGCATGAAAGACACCGTGCGTGATTCCGACCGGATGGACGTGCGGTTTCTCGAAACCCGGTTACAGGAAGAGAACCGGTAAAGTTCCCCGAGTATGATCGGCTGGTCGTTGGCCCCAGCAAGAGGAAGCGCATGCCATCTTTCGACGTCGTCTCCGAAGTCAACATGCAGGAAGTCAAGAACGCCGTGAACCAGGCCACCCGGGAAGTCGGGACCCGATTCGACTTCAAGGGCACCAACGCGAAGTTCGAGCTCGACGACGCCGCGGTGACGATGCGCGCGCCGGACACATTCCAGCTCGATCAGATGTTCGACATCCTCAACGCGAAACTGGCCAGCCGCAAGGTGAACGTCAAGTGCCTCGAGCGTGAGCCGTCGCAGCAGAACGTCAGCGATGCCTGGCAGGTCGTGAAGGTGCGCCAGGGCATCGAGAGTGACCTGGCGCGGGAGCTCGTCAAGATGATCAAGCAGACGAAGCTCAAGGTCCAGGTGGCGATTCAGGGACAGCAGCTGCGCGTGTCAGGGAAGAAGCGCGACATACTGCAAGAGGTGATCGGCCTGCTGAAGGAGGCCAAGGTCGACCTGCCGCTGCAGTTCACCAACTTTCGCGAGTGAAGCAGATGCACGATTTCAGCGTCGACCTACGAATTGCGCTCGTCGTGCTGGCGCTGCCACTGGCTGCCGTTGCCGGCCAGACCTCGGGCGGCCAGGCTGACCTGCAGGGGCTGTGGACCAACTCGACCACGACACCGCTCGAACGCCCGGCGACGATGGCGGACCGAGCGGTGCTCACCGACGCGGAGGTGGCCGCGCTCGATGCGCAGGCGGTGGGGCGTAACGACCGCCCGCCGCGCCCGGGCGACCCTGGGACCTACAACGAGTTCTGGTGGGAACGCGGGACGCGGTTGCATCGGACCTCGCTCGTGGTCGACCCGTCGGATGGTCGGATTCCGGCGATGACCGTCGACGGGCAGGCCCGAGTCGCGTGGGCGCGCGGCGGCGATTCCTGGACCAACCGGAACCTGGCCGAACGGTGCATCACGCGGGGCGCGCCAAAGCGTCCTGGTGGCTACAACAACAACTTCCTGATCCTGCAGACACCGGGCTACGTGGCGATTCTCCAGGAGATGATTCACGAGGTACGTCTCATCCCGCTCGACGGACGGCCGCACATCGGTGACGACATCCGGCTCTGGATGGGCGATTCCCGTGGCCGATGGGACGGCGACACCCTGGTGGTCGAGACCACCAACTTCAGCGACCAGATCGTCTTCAACTCGTACAACTGTTGCCCCGGCGCTGGCGCGAACCTGCGTCTGGTCGAGCGCTTCACGCGCGTGGGCGCCGACACGATCGACCACCGCTACACTGTCGAAGACCCCGCGACGTATGCCGTGTCCTGGACCGCGGCGATTCCGATGACCCGGCTCGAGGGGCCGATCTACGAGTACGCCTGCCATGAGGGGAACTACGGCATGGAGAACCTCTTGCGGGGCGCGCGCGTGCAGGAGGAGGCCGCTGCGACCCCGTCCACCGGGTCGAGATGAGCGGTTCCCGGGATGGATCACCTCACCGTGCCGGTCACGGGCGGCGATCTCTTCGTCGCCCGGTGGGGGAGCGGCCCGCCGGTGCTCGCGGTGCACGGCATCACCGGGTCGCACGCGGCCTGGCCCTGGGTGGCGGACAGGCTGGTGGGGGCGGTCAGTCTCATCGCGCCGGATCTGCGTGGTCGTGGCGCCAGCAACGGGCTGCCCGGCCTGTTCGGCATGGCGGCGCACGCGGCGGATCTGGTTGCGGTGCTCGACCACCTCGACGTGACCCGGGCGGTCGTGGTCGGTCACTCAATGGGGGCCTGGATCGGCGCCACGCGGTCTGCTGAACCAGCCGGAGCCGTTCCTGTCCGACACGGCGGTGGCCAAGCACCTGCCGAGTATCCCCGATGCTCGCCACGAGCTCGTGGCGGGCACGAACCACTACACGCGCGTGATGGGCGTCGGCGCAGGGGCGGTGGCCGACCACATGCTGGCGGCCGTGCGCGGTCACGAGGCTTGCATCCTCGGGGCGTTTACCCCAGGATCATCCTTGCCACGGGACGCACCTACCCCACGGTGCCGGACCAGGTCGGCGCCGTGGCAGAGGAAAGCTGGCATGCTGGACGGCAACACGCGCTACACTCTGGCCTTGTGGGCAGGTCGGGTGACCCTCGCGCTGGGCGTGACCGGTGCCTGCGGCGGGGCGGCGCCGGACCCGGAGACGATGGACACGAGCGCACCGGCGGCGGCCGTCTATCGCGACACGACCCTGG
>JADFPE010000255.1 GCA_022562495.1 Acidobacteriota bacterium | reverse complement strand
TCCGGCGCCCGGCTGTCTCAACGTCGCGCCTAGCAGTCCGTGATGAAAGTCGTGCGTCGCACCGAGGGTGGTGAAGCGCCGGCCTGGCAAGGCGAGACGAGGGAGCATACCGGCAGTATTCGACCGAGGAACAACGCCGCCAGACCGGATGCAGCGCCAGCCGAATGCAGCGGGACTTTCATCACGGGCTGCTAAACATCGGCGAGCCGGGTCAGCTCGGTCAGACGCCCGGTGCTGTCACCCAGCCCGTCGTCGAGCGCGATGCCCGCCTTGTCGAGCTGGCTGGCCAGCAGGTTGGTCATCGGGGTGTCCCTGGGATACTGGAGATGGCGTCCGCCCTGCAACTGCCCTCCGCTGCCGCCGACCATCATGATGGGCAGGTCGTAGTGCAGATGCTTGTTGCTATCGCTCAGCGCCGCGCCATACATCAGCAGGGAGTGATCCAGGAGCGATCCGTCACCATCCGGAGTGGTCGCCAGCGTCTCGAGGAAGTGCTTGAAGAGCGTGACGTGATACGTGTTGATCTTGGTGAGCTGCGCCAGCTTCTCCGGGTCGTCGCGGTGATGGGAGAGCCCGTGGTGCGAGTCGGGGATGCCGACCTCCGGGTACGCACGGCCATTGAGCTCACGGCCCAGCATGAAGGTGAAGACCCGGGTGATGTCCGCCTGATAGGCCAGCGCCGTGAGGTCGAACATCAGCGTCACGTGCTCCGCGTAGGAATCGGGAATGCCGACCGGACGGTCGAGCGCCGGCAGCGCCGTCTCGCTGAGCTCCGACAGCTGAATGCGGCGTTCGATGGCGCGCACGGCATCCAGATACTGGGTCACCCGCGCCCGATCGCCCGGCCCGACGTCGCGCTGTAGTCTGGCGAGGTCGTCCGAGATGGCGTCCAGAATGCTGCGGTCCTTCCTGAACTGCGCCCGCCGCGCGGTGGGAGACCCGCCCTCGCCGAACAGCCGCTCGAACACCACGCGTGGGTTGTTCTCCATCGGCAGCGGCGTCGTCGGGGCCCGCCAGGAGATCGTGTTCATGTAGATGCAGCTGTATCCGTTCTCGCAGTTCCCGACCAGGAAATCGCGGTCGATCGCCAGTTCCAGAGACGGCAGCGGGGTTGTCCGCCCGAGCTGTGCGGCGGCAATCTGATCGGCCGTGATCCCGGCCCGTACGTCGGCGCCTTCGGTCTCCCTGGGGTGCACGCCGTTCAGCCATGTTGCGGTGGCTCTCGTGTGCTCCCCGTTGCCATCGCCGAGCGCCTCGGCCTGGGGCTGCGCGAGTCCGCTGACGACCACCATCTGGTCACGGAACGAGGCGAGCGGGCTCAGCGTGGTGGACAGATCCAGCGCGGTGTGGGCCGGAGGTGTCCACGAGTGCATGACCATGCCGTTGGGAATGTAGACCCACCCGAGCCGTCGAACCGGTTCGACCACCCTGCCCGAGATGCCCGACAACGCCGGCACCATTGCGTCCAACAGAGGGAGCGCCAGTATGGCGCCCACACCGCGCAAGAACGTGCGTCGAGGCAGCGCCCGCTTCGTGATGATCATGGTGTGTTCCGGTTTAGAGGTTCACGGACCGAGTGTCCGGTGCGCGGCGCCCGGATGGCACGGCGCGACGAGGGAGCATACCGGCGGTATACGACCGAGGAGCCACGCAGTCAGGCGGGAGGCCCGGCCCGGAGCATGTCCGCGAAGCTCTAGTGCGGGACACCAGTCCTCCTCATCCTGAACGCCGGACTGTTGACCAGACCGACGATGATGGACGCGAACCGGTAGTCGTCGTTCGCGGCGTCGCGCGTGATGGCCCGTATGGCGGGTGCGTCGTAATACGCGAGGCCGCGCCCCAAGGCATACGTCATCAGTTTCTCGGTCAACGTGGTGACGAACCGTTCGGGCTTGCGCACCAGCGCGGCGCGTAGCCCGGCGACGCCGTCGAACGCCGTGCCATCGGGCAGCACGCCCGAGGCATCGATCGGGGTGTTGGCTGCCGTGTGGGTGCGGAAGCGACCGACGGCGTCGAATTGCTCCAACGCGAATCCAGGCGGGTCCATCAGCCGGTGACAGCTCGCACAGACCGGGTTCGCGCGATGGCGTTCCGTCGCCTCACGCATCGACAGTGGGTCACCAGCCTCACTCGTGTCCTCGAGGGCCGGAACATCCGGGGGCGGCGACGCCGGTGGCGTCCCGAGCAGGTTCTCGAGCACCCATTTGCCCCGCAGCACGGGGGAGGTGCGATTGGGGTAGGCCGTGACGGCGAGGATACTGGCGTGGCCGAGGAGTCCCCTCCGGGCACCCTCCGGCAGATGCACGCGTCGAAAGTGACTCCCGTAGACGTTCGGAAGACCATAATGCCGGGCCAGCCGCTCGTTGACGAACGTATAGTCGGCGCTCAGCAGGTCCAGCACGCTCCGGTCTTCGCGGAAGACGCTGTCGACGAAGAGCTCCGTTTCACGCTGCATCGCCTGACGCAGGTCGTCACCGAAATCCGGAAACAGATCTTCGGCCGGCACGATGGCCGGCACGTTCCGCAGATAGAGCCATTGGCTCGCAAAGCTGGTGACCAGCGCACGCGATCGGTCATCGGCGAGCATGCGTCGCGTCTGGCGCTCGAGCACCTGGGGGTCGTGCAGGCGACCGGCGACAGCAAGGTCCAGCAACGCATCGTCGGGAATGCTGCTCCACAGAAAGAAGGACAATCGGGACGCAAGCTCGAGGTCGCTGATCGCGTAGGTCGTGTCAGCTGCAATCCCCGAAGGGTCCCGCTCGACGCGGAGCACGAACTGGGGGCTGGCGAGGAGCCACCGCAGGCCCATCTCGATCCCGGCGTCGAATCCACCGTCCTCCCGACCCTCATCGAAGAACCGGAGCAGCACATCGAGGTCCGCCGCCGTCACCGGGCGACGGAACGCCCGTCGCGCGAGCGTCGACAGGATCTCGCGTGCACACGCGGTCTGGTCCCCGTCAGCCTCGCGCATCGGCCGGCACACGAAGATGCGCCGACGACTCGGCGTCTCCTCCACCGGTGGAACGCCGCTCGCGTCGAACGGTCCGGTGATGGTGACGCTCCCCAGGTACGGTTGATACCGGGTGTCGCCACCGGTGATGCTCGTGTACGGCCGCAGGTACGGCTGGCGCAGGGTCTCCGGATAGGCCCACGTCTTCCTGTGGAACGTGATCCGCACCTCGCGCGGTCCCGCCCCGACGGGCACGCGGATCTCCCAGTCGCGGTCGACGTTCCGTTGTCGGTTCCGCCACGTCCGATAGGCGTCGCTGTCACGTGGCGCGTCAGCTGGCGGTCGCTCGCCAACCGTGTAGGTGTGCAGGAGCGTCCCGTCGAGACTGATCTCGAGCGTGTGCGGGACCGTGAAGACGGCCAGCGCGTCACCGGCGTCGCGGCTCAGGCGCACGCGGAAGAGGTAGGCGCCATCTTCGGGAAACGTGTATCGAAACGCCGCCCCGCCACGCGTGCCGAACGGCATACCGTCGACCCGGTCGTCCTGCGGCAGGTCACTCGCGAGGCGAAAGGTCTCGGCGGTGACCGACGGCGCGGGGCGACCCACCGCCAAGCGGCTGATCTTCCGCGCGGCCACGAGATACCGCTCCAGCAGCGTCGGGGAGAGGCCGAGCACCCCCGCGATGTTGTCGAATCCGTAACTGCCGCCATCGGCGGGCAGCAGCTCGGCGACATCGACCTCGAGATCCAGCAGATCTCGAATCGCGTTGTGATATTCGGTGCGGTTGAGCCGATGAAACGCCTCGGTCCGCCCAGGGTTGACGTTGGCCGCCGCCGTCTCATCGAGCTCCGACTCCAACCAGGTGATGAGCCGGTCGTAGGTCGCGGTGTCAGGCCGCGGGCGGGGCGACGGCGGCATGACGCCGGCGCGCAGCTTCCGTACGACCTTCTCCCAGACCTCAGGGGCGTCGCCGACCCTGGCCACGTCGTGCAGGTCGAGCGTCAGCCCAGCCGTGCGCAACTGCGCGTTGTGACAGGTCACGCAATATCGGTCGAGCAGCGCCTTCTGCCAGGAGGCGGACGGAGCAGAGGGGGATTGCGAGGCCGTCTGCGGACCGGCGGCAGCCAGCGCGATGGAGACCGCGGACAGCGTGGCCATGGCGCCGATCGTCAGAAGGGTCAGCGTTCGCTGTCCAGGCATGACACAGTGCAAGGAGTTCAGTATCCGAGGAACCTCAGACGGTGTCAATCGGGACCGGCATCGGTCGCACACCCGCGTGAGGTCCGTCTAAGTGGTCCCGGTCATAATGACGGTAACGCACCGAGGGTGGCGAGGCGCTGGCCTGACGCGACGAGGGAGCAAATTGGGGGATTCGTGACCGCGGAGCAACGCCGTCCAGGCGGGATGCATCGCCAGCCGAATGCTACTGTAATGATGACCGGGGCCACTAAGTCCGGACAGTTCGCCACAGAGGGCCTGGCACCTATAATCGCCTTGCCTGCGTCATCGGACGCCGTTGGCAGTCTGTCCTCTGGAGTCTCGAGATGCCTCAATCGTGTCGTGCTACACCAGGCGTGCTGGTCACCGCGATCGCTGTGCTGTCACTTGCGCCAGGAGCGGTCGCGGCGCAGTCGCCGTCCGCTGCCGACTTCGTTCCAGTCACCGACGCGATGCTCCACGATCCGGATCCGGCGGATTGGCTGATGTGGCGCCGCACGCTCGACAGCTGGGGCTACAGCCCGCTGGACCAGGTCACCCGAGAGAACGTGGACGAGCTGCGCATGGTCTGGTCGCGCGCCCTGGCGCCTGGCAGCCAGCAGGGGACGCCGCTGGTGTATGACGGTGTCCTGTACATGCCAAACCCGAGGGATCTCATTCAGGCAATCGATGCTGCGACCGGCGATCTCCAGTGGGAGTATCGCCGTCAGCTGCCGGACGACATCGGGGAGTACCTCGGGGGCCTGGTCGCCACCAAACGCAACATCGCCATCTACGCCAATCTCATCATCGACACGAGCGCCGACGACTACGTCCTCGCGCTCGACGCGACCACGGGCGAGGTGGTGTGGGAGACGCAGGTCCTCGACTACAGGCAGAACCCCGCCCTGCAGACCTCCGGCCCGATCATCGCCGACGGGAAGGTCATCTCGGGGCGGAGCTGCAGGGCGAACAGCGGGCCGGAGGGGTGCGTCATCACCGCCCACGACGCGAGAACCGGTCAGGAGCTGTGGCGGCGGCGCACGATTCCGGCCCCGGGCGAGCCGGGTGACGAGACGTGGGGCGGCGTGCCGTTCGACGAACGGAGACATGTCGGCACCTGGATGGTGCCAAGCTACGATCCGACGCTGCACCTCATTTACATCGGGACGTCAGTCACGTCGCCGGCCCCGAAGTTCATGCTCGGCGGCGTTGGCAACACGCATCTCTATCACAACTCGACGCTTGCGCTCGATGCCGACACCGGCGAGATCGTGTGGTACTACCAGCATCTCAACGACCACTGGGATCTCGACCACCCCTTCGAGCGCCTGCTGGTCGACACGACCGTGGCGCCGGATGCGACCGCCGTGCGCTGGATCAACCCGAGGCTGCGACCCGGCGAGGTCCGGAAGGTCGTGACCGGGATTCCGGGCAAGACCGGTGTGGTCTATACCCTCGACCGCGAAACCGGGGAGTTTCTCTGGGCCACGCCGACCGTGACGCAGAACGTAATCAGCCACATTGATGGCGCCACGGGAGCGGTGACGGAGAACTCGGAGGTCGTCTTCACGGCGTTGGGTCAGGAGGTCCTGGCGTGCCCCTCCTGGGCCGGCGGCAAGGACTGGGAAGCCGGCGCCTATAGTCCGCTGACGCACACGATGTATTTCCCGCTGCGCAACGCCTGTGCGCGCGTGCTGTCCACGCTGGAAGGGGGCAGCCCGACCTACCTCCTCGCGGCACGCCACCAGCTTGCACCGGGCACCGACCAGCTCGGTACCGTGCGGGCGATTTCCGTCGAGACGGGTGTCACGACCTGGACCTACGAGCAGCGCGCCGCCACCACATCGCTCGTCGCGACCGGGGGCGGGCTGGTGTTCGGTGGCGATGTCAACGGGCGGTTCCGGGCCTTCGACCACGAGACGGGGGAGGTGCTGTGGGAGATCAACCTCGGCTCGCCGGTCACCGGCTATCCGATCACTTATGCCGTCGACGGACGGCAGTACGTGGCCGTCAGCACCGGCACCGCGGCCAACGCGTCGATCTTCCTCCGCCTGACCCCTGAGCTCCACCCGAGCGCAGGCAACAACCTCTTCGTGTTCGCCCTCCCGGAGCCAGACTGATGCAACACACACCGCGGCGAGCACGGTCCTGACTAGGGACCTGGGATCATGCCTTGCGTGCCGAGCGCGATGCGATAGAGCCGGTGCGCGCCGTCATATAAAAAGTGCGCCCGTCGTCGCCCCATCCGACGTTGGCGGGCACCTCGTCGGGCATGATCGTGCCGAGGCGGGTGCCGTCCGGCGCGAAGATCCAGACGCCGCCCGGTCCCGGCGCGAAGAGATTCCCCGCCGTGTCGAGCGTCAGGCCGTTGGAGCTGATCGACCGCCGACCGGTCGTATCGCCCTCGAACACGGGACCGATGAACGGACTCACGCTCCCCGCTTCCGTCCACTGGTAGATCGTGTTGCCGCGCACGTCGGAGAACAGCAGCCGCGACTCGCTACGGATCCAGGCGGTCGAAGTGGGGGCCCTGGGCCGCAGAGACCTCACCCACTCCCCTCCGGCGCCAAGCGCGACAGCCTAGGCTTCCGCCACGCGCGCCGTCGCGCTCCCTTCGGCGACCACGCCCGCGTCCGGAAGTGCCTCGATCGGCGCCTCCATGTCCGCCGGGTCCCCCGGCGCCGTCCACCCAAACAGCTTCCGTAT
>JADFPE010000254.1 GCA_022562495.1 Acidobacteriota bacterium | reverse complement strand
ACTGAGTCGAGAATGCTCCGATCTTTCTCGATCCGCGCGAGACGCGCGGCCGGGTCCGTGGTGCTGCCATCGCCGAACAATCGCTCGAACACGACGCGGGGGTTGTGCTCCATCGGCAGCGGCGTGGTGGGGCTGCGCCACGAGATCGTCGTGACGTAGGCGCAGCTGAACCCGGGGTCGCAGGACCCCGCGAAGTCGTTCGGCTCGAGGGCGAGCTCGAGGGACGCGAGCTGCGTCTCGGAACCGATCGCCTTCGCGGCGATCTGGTCCATCGAGACGCCTGCGTACACCGCGGCCTGCGACTGCCCCTCCCGCGGGGCCACGCCGGTCAGCCACCGCGTACTGGCCCGGGAGTGAAGGCTGGCGCCCGCGTTCTCTGCCACACTCAGCCCGGAGACCACCGTCACCCACTCGCGCAACGGCTCCAGGGACGCGAGAGTGGGTGAGAACTCGAACGCCGGCCCTTCGGTCGCCGGCGTCCACTGCTCCATCCACATCCCGTTCGGCACGTAGACCGCCCCGAAACGGCGCACCGGCGTCGCCGCCGAGCGCTGGCCGGCGGCAAACGCCGGCACCATCGCGTCCAGCAAAGGCAGCGCGACGCTCGCCCCGATGCCCCGCAACACGGTGCGGCGCGATAGGACCTTCTTGGTGACGATCATGACTCTGATCTCCTCATCTGGAACGGCATGCTCTTGACGATCTCGAGCAGCACAGCGGACCAGCGGTAGTCGTCGGCGGCCGCGGCGCGCGTGATCTGCCGGACGACCGGCGCGTCGTAAGACTCGAGCGTGCGTCCGAGCGCGTATGTCAGGAGTTTTTCCGTGACGGTCTGGACGAACTGATCACGCTTGCTCAGCAAGAATGCGCGGAGCCCTGCCGGGCCCTGAAATTGGGTGCCGTCTGGCAGCCTGGCGGACGCATCGATCGGGGTCTTCGCGTCGCTCGTGCGCCACGCCCCGATGGCGTCGTAGTTCTCGAGCGCAAACCCCAGCGGATCCATCCGGTCGTGGCAGACCGCGCAGGCCGGGTTCCTCCGATGTGCTTCCAACCGCTCTCGCACCGAGGTGGGCGTGCGCGTCGCGTTGTCCTCTCCAAGCGCCGGGATGTTGGGCGGCGGCGCCGGCGGGGGCGTGCCGAGAAAGTTCTCGAGCAGCCACTTGCCCCGCAGCACCGGTGAGGTGCGGTTGGGATACGACGTCACCGTCAAGATACTCCCGTGCCCCAGCAGGCCTCCACGCTCCGCCGTGCGCAACGTGACGCGACGGAACTGGTTCCCATACACATTCGGAATCCCGTAGTGCCGAGCCAGCCGTTCGTTGACGAACGTATAGTCGGCGTCCAGCAGGTCCACCAGGCTTCGATCCTCGCGCAGCATGCTCTCCATGAACAGCTGGGTCTCCCGGTGGAAGGCCTCGCGCAGGTTTTCGTCGAACTCGGGGAACAGACCAGAATCGGGCACCACATCCCGAATGTTGCGTACGGCCAGCCACTGGCCGGCGAAGTTATCCACGAGTGCCGTCGACCGGGAATCGGCGATCATGCGGCGCACCTGCTGTTCCAGCACCGCCGGATCCTGGAGGCTGCCGCGTTCGGCCGCGTCGAGGAGCGCGTCGTCGGGAATGCTGCTCCACAGGAAGAACGACAGCCGGGAGGCGAGCTCCAGCTCACTGATCGTGTATGGCGCACCGGCCGCCACCCCGTCCGGGTCCCGCTCGCGGCGGAACAGGAAGTCGGGGCTCACCAGCATTCGTCGCAGCGCCATCTCGATGCCGGCGTCGAAATCCCCGTCGGCGCGACCCATCTCGAAAAAACCGAGCAGCATCTCGAGATCGGCCTCGGTGACCGGCCGCCGGAACGCCCGGCGCCCCAGCGTGCCGAGGATCTCGCGTGCACAGGCCACCTCGTTCGGGCCCGACGCGACCGCATCCGCCGGCGGCCGGCAGATGAAAATGGCCCGCCGGCTGGGCGTGTCGCCGCGTCCGGTGACGTTGTAGGGCCCACGCAGCTCGACCCGGCCGATGCCGGGGTCGACCGTCTGGTCGCCGGCGTACTCGTAGCTCGTGACGGCGTAGTGCGGCCGACGCATCCCTTCGAGCACCGACGCCTGGTCGACGAAGCTCACCGCGAGCAGATGCGGCCCGGCGCCGACCGTGAAGCGGACCTCCTGCCCGTCGTCCGGCGCGTTCCGGTAGTCCGGGCGACGCGGCTTGCCCTCGTCGTCGAGCAGCGGGCCACCGATCGTGAGCAGTTCGATCAGCGCGCCATCGAGCCGCACCTCGAGCTGGTGCGGGTTGGCCAACCCGCGGACGCGCCCGTCGTAGGTGCGCGACAGATAGATCTTGGCCACATACTCGCCATCGACCGGAAAGGTGTAACGCACCACCAGCCCGCCGCGTGACCCGAACGGCAGGTCGTCGCTGACCCGACCGTCCTGCTTCAGATACTTGTCGACCGCGAAGATCTGGGTGGTCGGCGCCAGTGTCGTGTCGCCGACGGCCAGCCGGCTGATCTTCCGGGCGGCCGACAGATACCGCTCGGTCAGCATCGGCGAGACCGACAGCACATCGGCGATGTTGTCGAAGCCGTAGCCGGAGTCGTCAGCCGGCAGCAACGACCGGCCGTCGATCTCGAGCGCGAGGAGATCGCGGATGGCGTTGGTGTACTCGGCCCGGTTGAGCCGGTGGACCGCCGGACGCCGGCCCGGATTCGGGTGGGCGGCCGCGGCCGCGTCGAGCGCCGTCTCGAGGCGGGTGGCGACCCGCCGATAGCCGGCCTCGGTGGGACGGCGCCGGCCCGGCGGCGGCATCGCGCGGGTGCGCAGCTTGCGCACGACCTTCTCCCAGCGTTCGACCTCCCCGGCGTTCTCACCAACCTGCTCGAGATCGAGGCTCTGGAGCGACAGCCCGGCCGTCAGCGTGCGGTCGTTGTGACAGGTGACACAGTAGCGGTCGAGCAGCGCGCGGTCGTCGGCGACCGGGGTCTGGGCCGCACCGGTCCCGACACCGAAGCACAGCACGGCGAGACCGATCTGCAGGATGCGTCGGCGTGCTGCCATGCTCCGCTACCCGGTCGTCATGAAGAACTTTTCCTGGACTACCACACGTGCATTATCATGATGTCGATCGAAAGGTGTCAAGACAAGCGATCAGAGACACACACAGGGACATCGGAGGCGACCGGTGAGTCTCGACCTGACCCAGCTGGTGTTCATGTGCTTCGCCGTGCTGATCATCTTCGGCGTCTACGGACGCCGTGGCTCCGGCAAGAATGGCTGATGGAAAGGGCGTGCCGACCGGCTGACACTCACGAGAGAACCGATACGATGCAGATGCGCAGACTGTTCGCCGGTGTGGTTGCGTTCGGTCTCCTGTTCCCCCCGCTCGTCGCGACCTCGCGCGCCCAGACGGCAACCGACGGCCGCGAGCTCATTTCCGCGGCGCGCCGCGCCGATGACGAGGCGGTCCGGAGGTTGCTTGCGGACGGCGTCGACGTCAATACACGGTACGGCGACGGGACGACGGCGTTGCACTGGGCCGCGCATCGCGATGACCCAGCGCTGGTCACCTTGCTGATCGATGCCGGCGCCGAGGTGAACGCGGCGGATGACCATGGCGTGACCCCACTGTCGCTGGCCTGTCTGAACGGCAGCGCCGCGGTGGTCGACAAGCTCCTCGCCGACGGGGCCGACGCCGACGCGGTGCGCCGCAACGGCGAGACCCCGCTGATGACTGCCGCCCGCGTGGGCAACGTGGATGTGGTCCGGCTCCTGCTGAGGGCCGGAGCCGACCCGAACGCCACCGAGGCGACCCTCGGGCAGACCGCCCTGATGCTGGCGGTGGCAGAGAACCACACCCCGGTCGCGCGCGTGCTGCTCGAAGTCGGCGCCGCGGTCGCGGCACGGTCCACGAACCGGTTCACGGCGCTGCTGTTCGCCGCGCAGCAGGGGAACATCGACGCGGCCCGGCTCCTGCTCTCGGCCGGTGCGGACGTCAACGAGTCGGCCCCGGACGGGATCGGCGGCAACACGAACGCGCGCACGCGGTTCGTCGCCGACACCGACGCCGCCGTCCTGCTGGTGGCGATCGACAGCGGTGATGCCGACATGGCGCTCTTTCTGCTGGAACGGGGCGCAGACCCCAACCACGGCGGCGCCGGCCGCACGGCGCTGCACGCTGCCGTCCAGCGGAAGATGCCGGACGTGGTCACGGCCCTGCTGGAGCGCGGCGCCGATCCGAACCCGCGTCTCGAACGGCGCCTCCCCTTTATCTCCCGGCGCATCACACAGGGGCACGGGCTCACGCCGTCGGTAACCGATGCGACACCATTCTTTCTGGCCGCCAGCTTCGGCGACCTGCAGAGCATGCGTTTCCTGATCGACGCCGGAGCCGACCCGATGCTGCTGACCGAAGATGGCACCACGGCGTTGATGGTGGCGGCGGGCCTCGACTACGTCGAGGGCCAGGACAAGTACGGACGTCGATGGTTCGGCGACAACCTGCCGCTCCAGGAATCGGCGCGTGAGACGGTCAGGTACTGTTTGGACCTGGGACTCGACATCAACGCCGTGAACGACGACGGGCAGACGGCGTTGCACGGCGCGGTGTATCTGGGCGGGACCCTGCTCGTCCCGTTCCTGGTGGAACGAGGCGCCGACATCGACGTGATCAACGTGCGGGGCCAGACCCCCTGGATGATCGCGGCCGAAGGTGAGTATCGCTCCGGCTCCTTCTACACCCACAAGGAGTCCGGCGATCTCCTCGAGCAACTGGGTGCGGACACCACGCAAGGCGAAGACCTCGGACCGAACTTCAGAGACATCCTGAAAGCCCGTCAGGACGCCCAGCGCTAGGGAGGGGCCGTGCGGGCTACGGCGGCACGAGCCCCCGCCGGTAGCAAGGGCCTTCAGGCCCGGCCCGGTTGACGGCGGTCTATTCCTGCAAGCTGCCCAATAACGCGTCGATGCCGGCCTGGGCCACCACCTCGTCCTGGTCCGGGCTGCCGGAGCTGCACCCGATGCCGGCGACGATCTGCTCGTCGACGAACACCGGCAGCCCGCCGGCGACGATCATGAAGCGCCCTTGATTGCTGACGTGGATCCCGAACGCGGGACCACCCGGACCACTGACCTCGCCATACGCCCGCGTCGACTTGCGCGCGGCCGCTCCCGTGAACGCCTTGCTCATCGCGATGTCGATGCTGGTGATCCGCCCGCCGTCCATCCGGTGGAACATCAGCAGGCTGCCGTTGTCGTCGGTGATGGCGATGTCCATGTCGACACCGATCTCGCGCGCCTTGGCCTCGGCGGCGGTCATCATCACGCGCGCGTCATCGAGGGTGAGCTTCTGCACTGTTCGCATAAAAGTTGAACCTCCCGCGCGAATTATAATCAGCGTTGGTCCCGTACCTACGTCGTGATGTCTCCCAAGGATGGACACTCAGAGCGTCCGGTGCCCGTATTGCGGCGAATGGCTGGAGATTTTCATCGACCGCTCCGTCCGCAGGCAGGAATACATCGAGGACTGCCAGGTCTGTTGCAGACCGATCACCCTGACGGTCACGCTGGACGGGTTGGACGGGCCTGGGGGGAATGACGACGGCGATGCGCACGTCGAGGCGCGAACCGAGGATGCGTGACGGGTGCATCGCCGCGGTTTCGCGGTCTTGCCTGCCTCACCCCGTCACCGCCACCCGTGGGAGGAAGCGCTCGTATGAGACCACTGATCTCGAGAGCAGTCCTGGTAGGGGTCCTGGCGGCCCTGATGCTCGGATTCCCGTCGCAGGCGATGCAGTCGAGGACCCCGATCGAGGTGGCGTCGCTTGGCCCGCAGGTCGGTGAGCAGGTGCCCGAGTTCAGCCTGCCTGACCAGAACGGCCGGGTCTGGACCCGCGATTCCATCCTGGGACCGAACGGCGCGATCCTGCTGTTTCATCGCTCGGCCAACAGGTGACCGTATTGCAAAGCGCAGCTCGTGGAGCTGCAGAGCCGTGTGGAGGCGCTGCGGGCGCAGGGGCTCGGCGCCGTGGCGATCAGTTACGACTCGCAGGAGGTGCTCGCCGACTTCAGCCGGCGCCGCGATATCACGTTCCCGCTCCTGTCGGACGACGACTCGTCGGTGATCACGGCGTTCGGCATCCTGAACACCGTGGCGGCGGAAGGGGTGGGCCCCAACAAGGACGACCCGGACGTCGTCGCCGATGTGGCGAAGTATGTCTCGGTCTTCGGCGCCAACCCGATGATCGTCGGCACGCCGTTCCCGGGCACCTTCGTGCTCGATGCGAAGGGTCGCGTCACCTCGCGATTCTTCGAGGAGTTCTACGGGGAGCGGAACACGACAGCGAACGTGATGTTGAAGGCTGGCGCGGGTCTTTCTCCGATTGCCGCGATCGAGGGCACGACCGCGCACCTGACGCTGACCGCCTATCCGAGCAATCCGAACGTCAGCGTCGGCACCCGGTTTTCGGTCGTGGTCGAGATCGAACCGAACCCGCAGATCCATGTCTACGCGCCGGGCGCCGAGCAGCTGGGCTACCGCGTGATCGGGCTCACCATGGCCCCGGTGCCGTACGTCCGGTTCGAGCCGGTCCAGTTTCCGGCATCGGAGATCTACCACTTCGAGCCGCTCGACGAGCGCGTGCCGGTGTATCAGCGGCCGTTCATGTTGTTGCAGGAGGCGATCGTCGAAGGGACACCCGAAGCGGCGGAAGCGCTGGCCAAGCTCGATGCGATGACGCTGACCGGCACGCTCGACTACCAGGCCTGCAACGACGAGCTCTGCTTCGACCCGGTATCGGTGCCGCTCTCATTCACGCTCGACCTCGACATGCTCGACCGGCAACGGGCTGATCGTTAGCGACGCTGC
>JADFPE010000253.1 GCA_022562495.1 Acidobacteriota bacterium | reverse complement strand
TCGGATGGCGTCGAGGGACGCGAACTGGTCCCACAGCAACAGCTTGACCGGCAGAAAGGGGTAGTGGACCCGGCCGACGTCAACGAGCGACGTGAACGGCGAGCGCAGGACCATGGCGGCCGGGCTGTGCTCGGCCGCAAGCGCGATCGCGACAGCCGATCCAAGCGACTCTCCGAAGTAGACGAGGCGGGACGCATCGACATCGGCGCGACCGAGGAGATACGCGCGCGCCGCGCGGGCGTCTGCCAGGAGACCGGGTTCGGTCGGCGCTCCCCCGTTCCCCCCGTACCCCCGGTAGTCGAACAGCAGCACCCCGAATCCATGGTCTCGCAACGCCGCCGCCAGTGGTGCCCGGTATGCCCGATTGGCGGCGTTCCCGTTGAAGACGATGACGGTACCCGAGCCCGCAGCGGAGCGGCTCGACATGAACCAGCCACTGAGCACGAGGCCGTCCTCGGTGGGGAACGTGACGATCTCGACGTCGGCCAGCCCGACGTCGCTCGGCGACGGCACCTGGTCGAGCGGAAAATAGATCAGCGTCCGCTGAAACGTCCAGATGAGGAGGAGACCGCCTGCGGCGGCGAGACACACAGCGACCAGGAGGCCCATCGCGCGTCGGCCGATCGGGACGCTCATGCGAGCCAACCGGCCTGAGGGCGAGCCCTACTTCGCGTCCTGTGGCGAGGCGTCGGCGGCCGCCTGGATCTCCAGGTTGCGGTAGATCTCGAGCAGGTGGCGGACGTCGTAATTACCCTCGTGACACGCGTACTCGAACATCGGCCCCTCCGTCTGCACCATCGGAATCTCCGCGCTCCACGGATTCGTCCAGGACGTCGGGTCGTCGACCGTGAACTCATAGAGGATCCTGTCGGCGGCGACGCGCGTGAAGCGTTCCACCACGTGCAGGTTCTCGCCCGATCCCTGGAAGCGCGTCTTGTCGGTGAAGTTCTTGCTCTCGACGACCAGCGTGTCACCCTCCCAGTGGCCGCGCGAGTCTCCGGGGAACTGGCGAATCTTGTCGGAGATGAATGGGCGCCCGTCCAGCGGGATGATCCGCGGAAGGCCGTTGTTCATTTCGGTGAACAGCACCACATAGTCGGGTGTCTGGAAAATCTGATGAATATCGTTGTAGGCCGTCGGCAACATCGGCGGGCCGTTGTGCGCCCAGAAGTAACACCGCTCGGACAACGGCCGGGTCTCGTAGCCGTCGAAGGGACCGCGTTGCCGCCGCGCCTCGCGGGCGTCGGCCGCTCGCTGCCTGGCTGCCGGCGTCAGGGGTGGAACTTGCCCGTCAGGCGGATCCGTGATCAGCGATGTGCGTCGGCTCGACAGCCCCTTCGGGACGGCCGTGCGCAGCCAGAGCTCATTGTCGTAATGCACGTAGGAGCCATCGTCGCGATTGGTCTGATACAGCCGCGTCTCTCTCTCCTCCGCACTGTCGAGATTGATGGCGCTCCGCGCCAGCGGGTCGACCCCCTCGGCGGTGAACTGCTGGTGCAGCGCGGCCGCCTCCTCTTCGGTGAAGAACTCCTTCCCGGCCAGGCGCTCCGGTCGTTCCAGCGGGGTAAAGGTCTGGGTGGTATAGAGCCCCTGCAGGTCCGGCCGGCCGTCGGGAGTGCGAGGCAGAGTCCACGCCGACGTCGTGTCCGCCTCGCTCTGAGTCTGACGCTGCCCGGAAGCGGGCATCGGCGCCAACCACCCGATCGCGATCACTGTCACCACCGCGGCAAGACGACGCTGGCTCATCTGACCCTCCTTCGCCTCGAGTCGACGTCCGGATACGCCCATGATCGCCCACCCGGGGCCCTTTCGCAACTCCGTCTCGCAGATGCCGACGGTGGCGCCACGCTCCCGGACAGACGACAGCGGACGGCTGGCGAGGCTGCGCCGTCTTCGCGCGTCGGTGTGAGGCGCAGCGTCGCTAGCCGTCGAGCTCTCGGAGCGGGCCGTCAGCGGTCCCGAACGAGTCGATCGACACACCCATGCGCTGGAGCAGCGACAGGTGGAGGCTGGAGAGGTCGGTCGGCTCCGCGAACTCGAGGAACCGCCCGGTCTTGATCGTCCCTCCACCCCGGCCCGCGACCAGCGTGGGGAGGTCGTTCGCGTCGTGCTCGTTGCCGTCGCCGAGACTGGCGCCGTAGACGATCATGCTGTTGTCGAGCAGCGTCCCACCGTTGGGCTCCTGGATCGCCTTCATCCGGTCGAGCAGATAGGCCACCTGACGATGGTTCCAGCGAATGACCTCGGCATACATCGCCCGCTTCTGGTCCACCGACTCCCACGACGTCACGCCGTCGTCGTCTTCCGTCTGGCCCGACGCGTTCTTGTAGTGCGACAGCGCGTGCCAGGTGCCGCTCACCCCGGGGATGAAATTGAAGTAGCGATTTGACTGCCCGTGGTCGAGCATGAAGGTGCAGACACGGGTGGCGTCCGACTGAAACGCGGCGACCATCAGGTCCAGCATCAACCGTACATACGACTGGTGGTCGGCCGGAATCCCCGGCGTCGGCGTCGTCAGCGTGTCGCTCTGCGCCCCATCGTCGCGCATCTCCGTCGACCGGCGCTCCGCAAACTCGATGCGCCGTTCCAACGCGCGGATCGACTCGAAGTACTCATCGAGCCGGTAGTGGTCGGCCGTGCTCACATAGGTGCGCAGGGCCTGGGCGTCGGCGAGGACCGCGTCCATGACGGAGCGGTGCGTGGCGCCGCCCGAGGGTGAACTGAACATCCGGTCGAAGATCGCCCGCGGCTCGATCTCGCGGGTCATCGGGCGATCGGCCGCCGACCAGGAGATGGCGTTGCGCGGCAGCGAGTTCGAGAAGTAGCCCTCCCCCTGGAGCGAGAGCTCCAGCGACGGCAGCAGTGTCTCGTTGCGCAGGTGATTCGCCACAATCTGATCGGCCGAAACGCCCCCGGCGTTGACAGCCCGAGACCGGTAGTCCCGACCCGTCAGCCAGGTGGGCGGCCCGTTGACGTGGCCGTTCCCCAGCGGCGTCCAGATGTTGCTCGGGATGAGGATGTCGTCCTTGAACGGCTCGAGCGGACTCATCCATGCATTCAGCTTCAGGAGACGCCCGTCCGCCGCCGTCTCCTCCGGATACCAGATGCCCCGCGGAATGCCGTTCGGAAAATAGAGGTAGGCCAGCCGATTGACACCTGCCGGCACAGCCTGAGCCGTCCCGCCGAGGCCGGTCGCGAAGACGGGCATGACGTCGAGCAGCGGCAGGGCCACCGTCGCCCCGAGCCCGCGGAGCACCGTGCGTCGAGACAGTCGGTGGGGTGTCATGCGCCAGACTCCTCGCCTGGGTTCTTCTTGTACTGAAACGGGTAGCTGGCGACCACCGCCTGCAGCAACGTCTGAAAGTGGTAGTCGTCGGCCTCGAGCGTAGCGATGATCGTGCGAACCGCCGGCTCGTCGTAGTACTCGAGCTGGCGGCCGAGGGCATAGGTGAGCATCTTCGAGACCACCTGACGCACCAGGTCGTCGTGCCGGGTCTCGAGCAGCACCCGCTTGAGCCCGGCCGGACCGGAGAAGGCTGTCCCGTCCGGCAGGGCGCCATCCGAGGGAATCGCCCGCCGCGTGGTTTTGTAGTACCGCGTGACCGGGTCCGGGCTTGTCTCGGTCTGGAACTCGACGACCTCGTCAGCCTCGTCGGCATTCTCGACCCGCCGCCGGAAATCATAAGTGTCACGCCAGCGGCCGAAGTAATCGAAGTTCTCGAGACCGAAGCCGATCGGGTCGATCTTGCTGTGGCAGACTCGGCAGGTCTCGTTCTGCGAGTGCATCTCGAGCTTCTCGCGGAAGCTGAGCCCCCGCATATCCGCTACCTCGTCGCTCAGCACCCCAGCGTTGGGTGGCGGAGGCGGGGGTGGTGTGCCGAGCAGCGTGTCGAGGATGTAGTGCCCCCGCTTCACCGGGCTCGTGTCCTTGTAGTTCGAGGTGAGCGCGAGGGTGCTGGCCTGTCCGATGATGCCGCCCCGGTTCGGATCGTCGAGGCTCACGCGGCGCATGTGGTCGCCCTCGACCCCGTCCATCCCGTACAGCGTCGTGGCCAGCTCCTCGTTCACATAGGTGTAGTCGGCGTCGATAAGACGCCCGATCGGCTGGTTGTCCCGAAGCAGCGACAGGAAGAACAGCGAGGACTCGTCGCGCATCGCCGTCATCAGCGTGGCGGTGCACCACGGGTTGTCGATCGGATCGAGCCAGATGCGCGTGCCGATGTGGCGGAACCCGAGCCACTGCGCCGCGAAGACCGTGCCGAGCGTGTCCGCCTTCTCGTCGGCGAGCATCCGGTCGACCTGCCCGCTGAGCGTGTCGGGATCGTGCAGCACGCCCCGCGCCGCGAGCTCGAAGAGCTCGGGGTCCGGCATCGACGACCAGAAGAAGTAGGACAGCCGCGAGGCCAGCTCCCAGTCGCTGACCCGGAACGGATCGGCGCCGTCTCGGCCCGCCTCGACGCGGAGGAGGAACTTCGGTGAGATCAACGCGGCCTGCATCACCTGTTTGACGGCGCTCTCGTGACCGAGGCCCGACGCCCGTCCGGAGCCGTACTGGTCGACCGCCCGCGTCACCTCGTCGTCCCTCACCTGACGCCGATAGGCGCGCCTCAGGAACCGCCGCAGGACCACCGTGGCCGCCTCCGTCTCGCTGAGGCCGCCGCCGGGGCTGGCCACGAAGATCAGATCTCGCGTCCGCCGATGTATCGCGGTCGTCGGCTCCGCTGGCAGCGCCAGCTCGACGATCCGCTCGGCCACCGCGATGTAGCGCTCCATCAGCGACGGCTGCAGGAAGAGCGTGTTGGAGGAGTTCTCGAACCCGCTGGACCCGGTCAGCTCGTCGGGAAAGCGGTCGGTCGGATTGAGGTCGACGCCGAACAGATCCCGCACGGTGTTGTCGTACTCCGCGTGCGTGAGCCGCCGCATCCGTTCGAAGCCGGGGTCGTCGATGGTCGCGTAGTCGAAGTCGCGAATGTCTCGGCTGAGGATGGCCAGCATCTCGTCCCGAACCGCGTCCGACGGCTGCGGGGCGCCAGGCGGTGGCATCCGCTTCACGTCGAGCACGCCGACGACACGGTTCCAGGTGTGACGGTTCCGGACGAGCGGACGCACCCTCACCAGCGTGGCCAGGTTGATGCCGGCCGACTGTGTCTGCGGCCCGTGGCAGCGGTAGCAGAACTCCTCGATAAGAGGGGCGATCTCGTTCGGCGTGGTACGCTCCTGCGCCCAGGAGGGCACCCCCCAGACGGAGACGAGCAGCACCGCAACGGCCGCGGTCACGAGGTGTGGACGCCGGCGCCTGTGGAGCATCGTCATTCAGGCCAGTACACCCGTCACGACCTGCCCACGTACGTCAGTCAAGCGGAAGTTACGTCCTTGGTACAGAAACGTCAGCTTGGTGTGGTCGATGCCGAGCAGGTGCAGCATGGTGGCGTGCAGGTCGTGTACATGCACCGGGTCGGTGGCGATGTTGTAGGAGAAATCGTCGGTCTCGCCGTAGGTGATACCCGGTTTGACCCCGCCACCGGCCATCCAGATCGTGAAACACCTTGGATGGTGGTCGCGGCCGTACGTCTCCTCGGTGAACACCCCCTGACAGTACGCGCTGCGACCGAATTCGCCGCCCCAGACGACCAGGGTCTCGTCCAGCAGCCCTCGGTTCTTCAGATCCTGCACCAGCGCGGCCTGCGGCTGGTCGACATCTTTGGCTTGCCGCTCGATGCCTCGCGGCAGCCGCGTGTGCTGGTCCCACCCGCGGTGGAAACACTGGATGAAACGCACGTCGCGTTCGGCCAGCCGGCGCGCGAGCAGACAGTTGCGAGCGAAGCTGCCCGGCGTCCTGGAATCGGGTCCATAGAGCTCGAAAATGCTGTCCGGCTCATCCGACAGGTCGGTCAGCTCGGGCACGGAGGTCTGCATGCGAAAGGCCATCTCGTATTGGGCGATGCGTGTGGCAGTCTCCGGGTCGCCAAACTCAGCTTCTTTGAGTTGGTTGAGCGCACCGAGGTCATCGAGAAAACGACGGCGCGTGTCCGGATCGACCCCGGGCGGGTTCGACAAGTACAGGACCGGGTCGCCGGTGGACAGAAACTTGACCCCCTGATATCTGGTGGGGAGGAACCCGCTGCCCCACAACCGGTCATACAGTGGCTGGCCGGTCTGGGCCGACCCTTTCGAGACCATCGCCACGAAGGTCGGCAGGTCGGAATTCATCGTCCCGAGCCCGTAGGACAGCCAGGCGCCCATGCTCGGTCGTCCCGCCAGCTGCGCGCCGGTCTGGAAGAAGGTGATGCCAGGGTCGTGGTTGATCGCCTCGGTGTGCATCGTCTTGATGAAGCACAATTCGTCGACGATCTTGGCGGTGTGCGGCATCAGGTCGCTGACCCACGCCCGCGACTGGCCATGCTGCGCGAACCTGAACCTCGACGGGACGAGCGGGAAGCTCTCCTGCCCGGCCGTCATCGTCGTCACGCGCTGGTTCCCGCGCACCGACGCCGGCAGATCGTCGCCCACCATCTCCTGGAGCCGCGGCTTGTAGTCCCACAGCTCGTGCTGCGATGGCGCGCCAGACTGGAACAGATAGATGACCCGTTTGGCCTTCGGGGCGAAATGCGGCAGACCCGGCAACCCGCCGACCGATGTCCCGGCGCCGCCGGGCGCCTGCGCCAGGAGATCCTCACCAAAGAGGGTCGCCAACGCGGCCACACCGATCCCGGTGCGCGTGAGCTCGAGAAAACGCCGGCGGGTCAGCAACTGTTCAAGACGCGCATCCATCAGTCATTCCTTTGTAATGGTCCCGTCGAGATTCAGGATCAGGTTGGCCACCATCGTGTAGGAGGCCAGCTGCGCCACATCCAGGGTCTCGTCTCGCGGATACGCTCCCTGGCTGACCA
>JADFPE010000026.1 GCA_022562495.1 Acidobacteriota bacterium | reverse complement strand
ATCTTATCGTATTTAATAGATGTTGGCACCACACTTGCTGCATGAGTTGGCGTGAACACAGAACGCCACCCCGGAGGCATCACACTTCGCCGAACTGATTCGGCCACAAGGAGACAGACCATGCGGACCAACAACAAAGGTTTCACCCTCATCGAGCTGCTCATCGTCGTCGCCATCATCGGTATCATCGCGGCCATCGCCGTGCCGGGCCTGCTGCGGGCGCGCATGTCGGGCAACGAGGCGTCCGCGATCGGGTCGATGCGCGCCATCAACTCGGCCCAGTCGACCTACGCGGCCAGCTGTGGCAGCGGGTTCTACGCGCCCAGCCTCGTCTCGCTCGGGACCCCCCCGACCGTGGGTGGCGGCGACGGCTTCATCGGGACCGACCTCAACGCCGACCCGTCGGTCAAGAGCAGCTACACGATCACGCTGACCGCCGGCGCGTTGGCCGTCGCGGGCCCGGCGTCCTGCAACGCCGTCGCCGCGGGCGCGTCCGTCTCGACCTACTTCGTGGCTGCGGCCCCGACGTCGGGCGGCGGCGTGCGCTTCTTCGGGACCAACCAGGGCGGCACGATCTACACCTCCACGGCGGACGTGGTCGTGACGCAGAACGGCGCCCCCGCCGGCGCCAACACGCTCCAGTAACACCCGAGCGGCACCACGCCCGGGTCACCCCCGGGTCGGGAACAGCCACGGGATGCCCGCAGACACGCGGGCATCCCGTTTCTCGTGTACCGGAGTCGGAGCAATGCCAGTGCTATACTCTAGGATTGATTTCGGTCTAGGTGACGCCTTCCCGTGCGGTCGGTGCCGGAAAGACGCGGCGTGCTCTAGACATCTTCTGGTGTCACGATCACGCGCTTCGCGTGTCATGATCTCACCGGTAGGAGATGTCTAGTGCAGTGAACCTCGACCTTCGCACGATCAAGGAGCCGCAAGCGCGGGTCCGACGCGATTTTCCTGGGGCCTCGCTCAGTCAGCGTGGCGACGACCAGTACAGGGTGAGGGACACCGTAACCCTCGAGCTGGATGTCCGCAAGGACGGCGGCAAGTTTCAGATCGTCGGCCGGCTCGACGCGGTGCTCGAGCTCGGGTGTTGCCGCTGTCTCGAACCGTTTCCCTTGGTCGTCGGTGTAGACGTCGACCTGTTGTATCTGCCGGCATCCGACAACAGCGGCGACGCCGAGGGTCGTATCGAGGAATCGGACGTGCACACGGCGTTCTACAGGGACGAGCAGATCGACCTGGGGCAGCTGATGCATGAGCAGTTTCAGCTGGCGTTGCCGATGAAGCCGCTCTGTCGCGACGACTGCCGCGGGCTCTGCGCGGTGTGCGGTGGCAACCGGAACACGACTGCGTGTCAGTGCGTCGCGCGGTGGGAGGATCCCAGGCTCGTCGTGCTGAAGAACCTGTTGAACCCGTAGGCTACCCGCGTCCGCCCGGGGAACGGCTGCGGGCGAGTGGACGCGAGCAAGAAAGAACTCGACCATGGCGAATCCCAAACGGCGGCACTCCAAGTCCCGCACAGCGAAGCGGCGCACGCATCACAGCCTCGACCCGGTCATGCTCGGCGAGTGCCCGCAGTGTCACGAGCGGAAACCGTCCCATCAAGTCTGTCCGTATTGCGGGTACTACCGGGGCCGGCAAGTCCGGCCGGTCAAGGAAGTCTAGTGACGCTGCGCCTCACATCGTCCAGACGATCGACGGCGCAGCATCGCGAGGCTGCGTTTTTGACAGCCCGCCACGCGGAGGCGAGACAACTTCCCGAGGCGGCCACGGACGTGGTGCACGCGACGCGAACACGATCTCACCCTGGGAAGATGTCTCGCCTCAGTCCGCGACGGTGACCAGCAGTCAGCTCGGTCAGGCACGAGGACGCCGGCTGCGTATCGCGGTCGATGCCACCGGAGGAGACTTTGCGCCCCGCAACATCGTAGACGGTGCGCTGGTGGCCGCCCGGCACCTGGATCTGGGTGTGATCCTGGTCGGGGCCCGCGAGCTGCTGCGGGACGAGCTGCGGCGGCACGATGATGTGGCCAGGCTGGACGTCACGGTGGTCGACGCCCCGGACACGATCGGCATGCACGAGTCGCCCGCGGTCGCGTTGCGACGCAAGCCGAGCGCGGCGGTCCGGGTGGCGGCCGACATCGTGGCCAAAGGGGAGGCGGTCGCGCTCTTCAGCGCCGGGAACACCGGCGCGACGATGCTGGCGGCTCACCGGGCGTTCGGCCGCGTGGCCGGTGTGGACCGTCCTGCGCTGGCGACGACCATTCCGACCGCGGGGCGCGGCGCCGTGCTGCTGGATTCTGGGGCGAACGTCGAGTGTCGCGCGCAGCACCTGTTGCAGTTCGCGGCGATGGGCACGGCGTATGCACGGGTCGTGCTCGGCGTACCGGAGCCGAAGGTGGGGCTGCTGTCGATCGGCGAGGAGGAAACCAAGGGCAACGAGCTGACTCGTGAGGCGCATCAACTGCTACGTGGCAGCCGGCTGCGTTTCATCGGCAACGTCGAGGCGCGCGATCTGTATCGCGGTCAGGCCGAGGTGATCGTGTGTGACGGGTTCACCGGGAACATCGCGCTCAAGGTGAGCGAGGGGTTGGTCGAGGTCGTCGAGGAGTTCCTGCGGGAGGAGCTCAATCGCACGTTCAGTACCCGCGTCGGATACCTGCTGTGCCGCCGCGCGTTCCGGCGGTTTCGCCGGCGCGTCGACTACTCCGAGGTTGGTGGCGCACCACTGCTCGGTGTGGCCGGCCTGTGTATCGTCGGGCATGGGCGCTCGTCGGTCAAAGCGGTGCGGAACGCGGTGGCGATGGCCCATCGCTTCGCGACCGGGGAGATGCTCGCCCGTGTCGCGCGAGAGCTCGCGCCCGCGACGGTGATACATGCCTAGCAGTCCGTGGTGACAGCCCTGCGTCGCACCGAGACTCGCCGAGATCGATGCCGCAATCGGCCGGTACACGGCGCGACGCGGGAGAAGACCGGCAGTCTTCGACCCCTGCACACGCATGATCCAGCGCCGGCGTCTCCGGGATACAGCGCCGGTCGATTGCCGCGATCCTCTGCGCCAGGACACTATCGATGATTGCGTTCGTGTTTCCAGGACAAGGGTCGCAGCAGGTCGGGATGGGCCGTGCGCTCGCGGAACGGTTTCTCGAGTGCCGGGAGACGTTCGAGCAAGCCGACGCCGCGCTCGGCATGTCCATCAGCCGTCTGTGCTTCGAGGGGCCGGCCGACCAGTTGACCTTGACCGAGTACACTCAGCCGGCGCTCGTCGCGGTGTCCACCGCCGCGGCACGGGCGCTGACGGCACGAGGTGTCCGGCCGTCGTTTCTTGCGGGGCACAGCCTCGGCGAGTACTCGGCGCATGTGGCTGCCGGAACCTTGTCGTTGGCTGATGCACTGAGGACCGTCCGGAGCCGCGGCCGCTACATGCAGGAGGCGGTGCCGGTGGGCGACGGCGCCATGGCGGCCGTGCTGGGCCTGAACGAAGCGTTGGTGGCGCAGGCCTGTGCGGAGGCGGCGCAAGGGCAGATCGTGAGTCCGGCCAATCTCAACGCGCCCGGTCAGATCGTGATTGCCGGCGCGCGCGCGGCGGTGGAGCGAGCCGGTGAACGCGCCAAGGCGCTGGGCGCGAGACGGGTCGTGCCGCTGGCGGTGAGCGCACCCTTCCACTGCGCCTTGATGCAGCCGGCTCAGGAACGCCTGGCCCTGGACCTACGCGGATTGGTCGTGTCGGACCCGGCCGTCCCGGTCGTGGCCAACCTGGACGCGGAGCCGAAACGGGATGGAACCGCGTCGATCGCGGCGCTCGTGGGTCAGGTGACCGCGCCGGTCCGTTGGGAGCAGGTCGTGCGTCGCCTTGCATCGGAGGGCGTCGACACGTATGTTGAGGTAGGTTCAGGCTCGGTGCTGAGCGGGCTCATCCGGAAGATTGACCGGGGCGCCCGTGTTCTGTCCGTCGCGGATTCCGCCGGCGTCGTCGACGCGGTGTCGGCGCTGGCATCCTGAACGGGGCGGCATGGACAGTCTCCATGATCGCGTCGCAATCGTGACGGGGGCGTCACGGGGGATCGGTCGCGCCGTTGCGCGACGCCTTGCCGCCGCCGGCGCAGCGGTTGTGACCGCCGCGCGCGAGCAGCATGCCGAGGCGGCGGCTGCGGAAATCCGCGGAGCCGGAGGTCGGGCCGTCGCCGTCTCGGTGGACGTGACCGACCCCGCTCGGATTGACGCGATGGTGCGCACCGCGCTCGATGAGTTTGGCCGCGTCGACGTGTTGGTGAACAATGCCGGCATTGCGCGCGACCGGTTGGCTCTGCGGATGACCCTGGCCGACTGGGAGGCGGTCGTCACGACGAACCTGACGGCGGCGTTTACCTGTGCGCGCGCGGTGTTGCGCCCGATGCTGAAGCAGCGGAGCGGTCGCATCATCAGTGTCGGATCCGTGGTTGGTCAGATGGGGAACGCGGGCCAGACCAACTACGCGGCGTCGAAGGCAGGGCTGGTCGGGTTTTCGAAGGCGCTGGCCCGCGAGGTGGCGAGCCGGGGCATCACCGTGAACGTCGTGGCGCCAGGTATGATCGAGACCGACATGACCGCGGCGCTTGGTGAGTCCGCCCAGTCGGCGATGCTCACGCAGATTCCGCTGGGCCGGCTGGGGTTGGCCGACGAGGTCGCGGCGGCGGTCTGTTTCCTCGCGTCGGACGAGTCGGCGTATATTACTGGGCACGTGTTGGCGGTGAACGGTGGCATGTACATGTAGGAGGCATTGAATGTCCGTTGCTGAGAAAGTGAAGAGCATCATCGTGGAGCAACTCGGCGTCGACGAGGAAGAAGTCACCTCGGACGCGTCCTTCGTGGATGACCTGGGGGCGGATTCGCTCGACACCGTGGAGTTGGTGATGGCGTTCGAGGAGGAATTCGGGCTCGAGATTCCGGACGAGGATGCGGAGAAGATCACCCGCGTCAAAGAGGCGGTGAACTACATCGAGTCGCACTCGAAGAAATAGACAGCGGCTCACATCCTGGGAGTGACTGTGAGTAGGCGGGTCGTGATCACGGGCGTTGGCTTGGTGTCGTCGCTCGGCATCGGGACAGCGGTGACGTGGGACGCGCTGTGTGCTGGGAAAAGCGGGATCGGCCCGATCACTCGGTTCGACGCCGCGGAGTTCTCGGTGCGGATTGCGGGCGAGGTTCGGGGTTTCGACCCCCTGAAGTTCGTGCCCAAGAAGGACGTCAAGAAGATGGACCTCTTCATCCAATACGCGATCGCCGCCGCCGATTTCGCGCGCGTCGACGCCGGGTTGGTGGTGTCGCCGGAGTTGGCGCCGCGGGTGGGGGTCTTCCTCGCATCGGGTATCGGTGGGTTCGGCACGATCGAACGCGAGCATCGCGCGTTGCTGGAGGGCGGACCACGCAAGATCTCCCCGTTCTTCATCCCAGCGTCGATCATCAACTTGGCCGCCGGACAGGTGTCGATCCGGTTGGGCGCTAAGGGGCCCAACTCGGCTACGTGCACCGCCTGTTCCGCCTCTGCGCATGCCGTGGGTGATGCCTTCGAGACGATCCGCCGTGGTGCCGCCGATGTCATGGTGGCCGGCGGGTCGGAGGCGGCCATCACCCCGTTGGGAGTCGGCGGCTTCGCCGCCATGCGCGCGCTCTCGACCCGCAATGACGATCCCACGCGGGCCTGTCGGCCGTTCGACCGCGACCGGGACGGGTTCATCATCGGCGAGGGGGCGGGCGTCGTCGTTCTCGAAGAGCACGACCGGGCCATCGGCCGGGGCGCCTCGGTCTATGCGGAGCTGGTGGGATATGGGATGTCGGCGGACGCCTTTCACCTGACCGCGCCGGCCGAGGACGGCGAGGGTGCCGTGCGGGTCATGCGGGCCGCGATCGACCAGGCCGGCATCACACCGGACCAGGTGGACTACATCAACGCGCACGGCACCTCGACGCCGTTCAACGACCGCATCGAGACACGGGCGATCAAGCGGTGCTTCGGGGATCACGCACGTCACGTGGCGATCTCGTCCACCAAGTCGATGATCGGGCACACGCTGGGTGCGGCCGGTGGTCTCGAAGCGGGGATCGCCGCCTTGACGGTGCGCCACCAGCTGATCGCCCCGACCGTGAACCTCGAGAACCCGGACCCGGACTGCGATCTGGACTACGTGCCCCACGTCAAGCGGCCCGCGGCGATCAACTACGCCTTGTCGAACTCGTTCGGGTTCGGGGGCACCAACGCAGCCCTGCTGTTCAAACGCTACGACGGGTAATGCGGCCGCTGGACGCCGGTGGCGGACGCCGCCCGACAAGAGGAACGAATGAAGATCGCCGTCTGCGTCAAACAGGTCGTGACGCGCGAGTGGCCCCTCCGTGTCGATGACACCCGGACCTGGGTGCAGGACCGTGACGCCAGTTTCGAGATGAACGAACCGGACGCCTACGCGTTGGAAGAGGCGTTGCGGCTGAAGGAGCAGCATGGCGGCGAGGTGGTCGTGTGCTCTGCCGGCCCGGCCCGCGTGGCCCAGGTCATCCGCGAGGCGTTGGCACGGGGAGCGGATCGGGCGATCCGAGTCGAGAGCGACGCCCTGGCGGCGGCCGACAGTGGCATGGTGGCCGAGGCCTTGGCGGCGGCGATCCGGGACGAGGCATTCGACCTCGTGCTGACCGGGCTCCAGTCTGACGACCAGGGCTTCGCACAGACCGGCGTGGTGCTGGCCGAGCTGCTGGGGATACCGCACGCGACCATCATCATGGAGGTGCAGGTCGCCGACGGCGGGCTGCGCGTGAAGCGCGAGCTCGAGGGCGGCTGGTTCCAGTGGGTCTCGATGCGTTCTCCGGCGCTGCTGACGATCCAGAGCGGGATCAATCAGCTGCGTTACGCCACGTTGAGGGGGATCATGGCGGCCAAGAAGAAAGAGGTCCGGGTGGTGGAGCCGCCGGCGGATCTGGCGCCGCATCATGAGATCCTGGAGCTGTATGTGCCGGAGAAGGGGAAACAGACACGGCTGATCGAGGGGTCACCGGCCGAGGCGGCCAAAGAGCTGGTTCGGGTGCTCCGCGAGGAAGCCCGGGTGATCTGAGTACGAAAAAGGCAGCCCGCCTTCGCCAAGGCTACGGCGGGCCCGCCGTAGACCCGCCGCTCGATCAACGTCGGTGGGCGAAGGCGGGAAGGTAGAAGTCGGAACCGCCGGAGGGCTTCGCCAGGATCTCTTGTTCGTGTCGAAGTGTCGAGCCTGCGAGCGCCCATCGCCGACAGCCCAAAGCCATTGAGCGAATCGCATGGTCCTAGTCATTGCTGAACAACGAGACGGAGTACTGCATCGGGCAAGCTGGGAGGCGATCGTTGCCGCTCAGCAGACCGGCCAGCCGGTCCAGGTGGCGGTGGCCGGGGTCTCTCTCGCGTCTGTCGCGGCCGAGCTAGCGGCGGCCGAGATCGAGGTGGTGCTGACGGTCGAGCACCCCGCGCTGGAGTCCTACACGCCTGACGGGTTCGTCGCCGTCTTCGCCGATGTGGTTACCGGAACACAACCGGACCTGGTGTTTCTGCCACACACGTATCAAACACGGGAGTTCGCACCGAAGCTCGCTGTGCGTCTCGGGCGTTCGCTCATCACCGATTGCATCGCGGTCAAACAACGAGACGACCGTCTCGCGTTTGTCAGACCGATGTTTCAGGGTAAGTTCGTGGCCGACGTCGCGCCGACCGGGCCCGCACCGCACTTTGCCAGCTTCCAGATCGGCGCGTTCCGTCCCGATGCGGTCACGCGGGGCGCGACGGCCGCCGACATCCGGGCGTTCGACCTCACGCTCGATGCAGGGGCGATCCGTCAGACGGTGGAGCCGCCCTTTCAGGAAGCCAAGCAGGCGGTCGATCTGACGCAGGCAGAGCGGATCGTGGCGGTCGGCCGCGGTATCAAGGCGCAGGAGCACATCGTGCTGGTCGAGACGCTGGCTGCGGCGCTCGGGGCCGAGGTTGCGGCGTCGCGGCCGATCTGCGACTCCGGGTGGCTGCCAATGGACCGTCAGATCGGCAGCTCCGGACAGACCGTGTCGCCCAAGCTCTACCTGGCTCTTGGGATCTCGGGCGCCATTCAACACCTCGTTGGCATGAAGGGCGCGCGCACCATCGTGGCGATCAACAAAGACGCTGAGGCGCCCATCTTCGAGGTGGCCGACTTCGGGATCGTGGGCGACCTGTTCGAAGTCGTGCCGGCCCTCATCTCCGCCCTCGCTGCCGACGCCTGATGGAGCGGGACACCCTCGAGGTCGACGTCCTGATCGTTGGCGGTGGGCCGGCCGGTCTCTCGGCCGCGCTCCGGCTGGCCGCGTTGCAACGGCGCGACGGCGGTGAGCCGCTGGCGGTGGCCGTACTGGAGAAGTCGCGGCAGAGCGGCTCACACATGCTCTCCGGGGCGGTGCTCGACCCGTCGGCGCTCGACGAGTTGCTGCCGGACTGGAAAACGCGCGGGGCGCCGGTCGAGACCCTGGTGCGTGATGAGCGCATCTACTACCTGACCGAGCGGTCGCAGCTGCGTTCTCCCTACACCCCGCCGGGGCTGCGCAACCACGGCAACTACATCATCTCGCTGAATCGGTTCGTGCGCTGGCTGTCGGAGCAGGCCGAGGCCGACGGCGCCGATATCTTCACCGGGTTCGCCGGCACCGAGGTGCTCTATGAAGGCGATCGCGTGGTGGGTGTACGTACCGGTGACCGGGGCATTGACAAGCACGGGGAGCGGAAGGGCACGTTCGAGCCCGGTGTCGACATCAAGGCTGCCGTCACGATTTTCGCCGATGGCGTGCGCGGCAACCTCACCAAGACGCTCATTCGGAAGCTCGGGCTCGATGGCCCGACCCCGCAGACCTACGCGATCGGGATCAAGGAGCTCTGGGAGATCCCACCCGACCGGGTCCCGCCCGGCCGCGTCGTGCACACGATGGGCTACCCGCTGCGAAACGAGGAGTTCGGCGGCGGTTTCATCTACGCCCTGCCGAAGGGGCGCCTCGCCCTCGGTTTCGTCGTCGGCCTCGACTATCGGGACCCGCTGTTCGACCCGCACATGGCGTTCCAGCGCTTCAAGCAGCATCCCCTCGTCTCCGCGATGCTGGCCGGCGGCCAGATGACCCGCTACGGCGCGAAGGCGCTGCCCGAAGGGGGCTGGCACGCCATTCCGCGGTGTCACGTCGACGGCGCGCTGATCATCGGGGACGCGGCCGGGTTTATGAACTCGATGCGGCTCAAGGGGATCCACCTGGCGATGAAGAGCGGGATTTGCGCCGCTGATACCGCCTTCGACGCGGTGCGCGCCGGCGATGTGTCGGTGTCGAAGCTCGCGACATTCCAGCGGCTGGTCAACGGCGGGAGTCTCAGGCGCGAGCTGTACCCAGTGCGGAACGTCCACCAGGCGTTCGGCGCCGGATTGTTCGCTGGGGGAGCGTGCTTCGTACTGGCACCTCTGACCGGGGGCTGGTGGCCCCGGGGTCTGCTGTCGAACGAGGCCGGACACGAGCGGATGACGCGTCTGGCCCGTTACTACCGCACGGAGCGTCCAGACCCCGACGACGCGAGCAACGCGGTGAAGGTCGATCGAACCGTGACCTTCGACAAGCTGACCAACGTCCACTACTCCGGCACGCGTCACGACGAGGACCAGCCGGTGCACCTGCTCGTAGCTGACACCGACGTGTGCCGCACCCGGTGCCGCGAGGAGTACGGCAACCCCTGTGTACGCTTCTGTCCAGCCCACGTCTACGAGATGGTGGATGACGGCACCGGCAACGGTCGCCGTCTGCAGATCAATGCTTCGAATTGCGTCCACTGCAAGACGTGCGACATCATGGATCCCTATCAGATCATCGATTGGGTGCCGCCCGAGGGCGGGGGCGGACCCGAATACGAAGGGATGTAGGATGCGGGGCGGTGAGCCAGTCCGAGACCCTCAATTCGGGCTTCAGACCGCGGGCTCCAGGCTGCGGGCTGTGGACGGGCACGGGGTCTGGTCACACGATCGAGGTGCGTGGGGCTCGATCCCGATCGGGCGCGGGTGACCCGTGGCCACCGAGACGGCGCTGACGCGGTTGCAGCTGACGCAGGCGGCGATCATCGCCCGGGTCGGGGCGCCGCTGCTCGGGGTGCTGTGCCGCACGGTGCGCTGGCGGGTCGAGGGGGCCGAGCACTACGACGCGATCGTCGCGCAGCACCGGCAGCCGATCTTCGCGTTCTGGCACGGGCGTATCCTCTCGGCGACCTACTACTGGCGTGACCGCGGCATCGTCGTCATGACGAGCCGGAACTTCGATGGCGAGTGGATCGCCGGGATCATCCGGCGCTTCGGATACGGTACGGTCCGGGGGTCGTCTTCGCGCGGCGCTCAGCGTGCGCTCATCCGGCTCAAACGGGACGTCACCGCCGGGCGGGCGGCGGCGTTCACGGTCGACGGTCCACGTGGTCCGGCGCGGTGCGTGCAGCCCGGCGTGGTGTGGCTCGCGGGTGCGACCGGCAACCCGATCCTGCCGTTTCACATCGAGGCTGATCGCTACTGGTCGGCACGCAGCTGGGACCGTACTCAGATTCCCCGCCCGTTCAGCGCCGCGGCGGTGTCGATCGGCGCGCCGTTCGAGGTGCCCGACCCGTCGGGCGATGGGGTCATCGAGGAACGCCGGGCGGCGCTGGAGCGGGTGCTCTCGGAGCTGGTCGACCGCGCCACCGCGCTGTTGCGGCGCTCCTAAGTCGGTGTCAGGCGCCGCGTCGCGAGACATCGCCTCGGGGAGACATGGAGATGTCTCGCCCCCGCGGAGCGGGGCTGTACGACAAGCTCCTCCTCGTGAGGCTGCGCCGTCGTCGTCGGTCGGTGTGAGGCGCAGCGTCGCGAGGAGGATCGGGTCATGGTGCTCATCGGCAGCGAGCGGTTCATCGAGCATCAGACACCGGACGGTCATCCCGAGCAGCCCGCGCGCGCCCGGGTCATGCTGGAGGTGAGCCGGCGATGGGTCGAGCGCGGCGGCGCGTTGACACCGCCTCGCCCGGCGACCCGTGCCGAGTTGGTACAGGTGCACACGCCGGCCTATGTCGACCAGATCGCCGCCACCGCGGGGCATGGGGTCCGGCTCGACCCGGACACCTACACCTCGACTGAGTCCTACACTGTCGCGCTCCACGCCGCGGGCGCGGCCATCGTCGCGGTCGAGCACGCCCTCGCCGAGAGCACGTCCGCCATCGCCTTCGTCCGCCCCCCAGGGCACCACGCGGAGCAGGACCGTGCGATGGGATTCTGTCTGTTCAACAACGTCGCTGTGGCGGCTGCGTCGGCGCGTGCCGCGGGGCTGGACCGGGTCGCGGTCCTCGACTACGACGTCCACCACGGGAACGGCACCCAGTGGATGTTCTACGACGACCCGCGCGTGCTCTACGTGTCGCTGCACCAATACCCGTTCTACCCCGGGACGGGCGCCGTCACCGACGTCGGCCGTGGTGACGGTATCGGCTTCACCCTCAACGTGCCGCTCGAGGCGGGGGCGGGTGACGCCGACTACGACCGCGCCATGCGGGAGCTTGTCGGGCCGGTCGTGACGGCGTTCGCGCCGGAGCTGATCCTCCTGTCGGCCGGGTACGACGCGCACGCCCGTGACCCGCTGGGCGGGATGCGGCTGTCGACCGAGGGCTACGCGGTGCTGACGGCGCACGTGCAGCGACTGGCCGCGAGCTGTTGCCACGGGCGGCTGGCCGCGGTCACCGAAGGTGGGTACGACCTGACCGCCCTCGACGCCTGTCTCGAGTCCACGCTGACACAGCTGGCCGAACAGCCGCCGGCGACCGCGGCGGCCGTGACCGGGGACACCAGTCGGATCGACCGGGTCATCCCGGCCGTGCGGCGGGCCCTCGAGCCATACTGGCCCGGCGTCCTGGCAGGCTAGCGCTAGCCGAGCTTTCCTCACAGCCCCGCTACGCGGGGGCTAGATTCCTTGAACGGAGGCTGTCGTGCTGCGATCGAAAAAAACATGACCAACACTCGACTCAATTGTCACGATGAACGTTGTTCAAGGAGTCTAGCAGTCCGTGGTGAAAATCCCGCGTCGCACCGGGGGTGGCGCTGCGCCGGCCCGGCCCACGAGCGACCCGGTCTTCTTTGGATCATGTGCGTATCGACGACGGATGTGCCATGATGGCGGCGCAATTGGAGTCCGTTACATCAGGCATGGTGACGGCGGGCTCGTGGTTGCCGGCGGCTGCTGGGGAGCCTTCGTTCGGCAGGCCCGGGAGTCGCTGGAGCTATTGTGCGTGCATGCGTCGTGTTGCTCGGTGTCCTGTCGCTGGTGTTCGCAGCTCGGGTGCTCGGCCAGCTACTGGTCGCCGTCTTCGGCATCGGATGCTTGCCGCCGATGGACGCATGGTACTCTGGGCTCATTCCATATCCCGCGCTGCTGCCGATCCAGATCGCCATTCTGGCCATCCAACTCGAGATATCTTGGGAGCTGTGGGTGGGCGCTGGCGCTGTGTCGGTCTCGAGACCGCTGCTTGGCCGCGTGCTCACCTGGGTCAGCCTCGTCTACTTCCTCGCGATCGTCGCCCGCTTGGTGATCACGAGCGTGACGTTGCCAGAGGCAGGGCGGTTCGGGGACATAAGTCCGACCGTGTTTCACTGGGTGCTGGCGGCGTCTCTGTGGATTCTGTCACGACACCTCCGCGGCCGTCCCTTCTTCGGCCAATCCGCATTGGCTGAGACGTCGTGCCCATCATGACTCGCCGTGTGCTCTCCTGGGTCGTGTATCCCGCGACGATGGCGGGCGCCTTCGGGGTGAACGCCGCGTTGTTGTCGGTCGGCCTCCCCATCCTTGCTGCCGCGTACGTTGCGGCGGCGCTCGCGGCCGGCGCGGTCACGTTTTTTGAGTTCGTCATCCCCTACGACACGGCGTGGCAACCCCGCTGGACAGACGTGAAGAACGACCTCTGCTTCATGGTCGGAGTTCAGATGGTGCTGCCACCACTGCTCGGGTTGTCGGTGTCGCTGACGCTGCTCGGCTACCTCGACCCGCTCGCCCTGCCGACGCGGCTGTGGCCGAGCACGTTGCCGCTGGTCCTGCAGGTCGCCCTCATGCTTCTGGTGGCCGAGCTGCTGCGTTACCCGCTGCACGTGGCGGCGCACAACACCAAGACCCTGTGGCGGCTGCACGCGGTTCATCATTCGCCGAAGAAGCTCTACTGGCTCAATGTCGGGCGGTTTCATCCGGTGGAAAAGGCGCTGCAATACGTGCTCGACACGCTGCCGTTCATTCTCGTCGGTGTGGGCGAGGAGGCCGTCGCGCTGTATTTCGTGTTCTACGCCGTCAACGGCTTCTACCAGCACTCCAACGTCGATGTCCGGTACGGGCCGCTCAACTACCTGGTCAGCGGTCCCGAGCTTCATCGCTGGCACCACTCGAAGCTGATTGACGAATCGAATCGGAACTACGGTAACAACCTCATCGTGTGGGACCTCGTCTTCGGCACCTGGTTTTTTCCCAAGCACGCACGAGTCGGCGACCTGGGCCTCCTGAACCGCGACTATCCACTGGATTTTCTCGGCCAAATGACCGCGCCGCTGACGCCAGGTCTCGACAAGAAGCCGCCGCCGCATGCGAGCTGACGCGCTCCTCAACCGTGCCCTCTGGGCGCGCATGCAACTGCTTCGATGGACACATTGGCGGCCCTTCGTTACGGCGGCCACACATCCCGCGGACACCCAGACGCGGTTCTTGCTTCGCCTACTGCGTCGCAATCGCGATACGCGATTCGGGCGTGAGCACGGATTCGCCGCCATCCGGAGCTACGCAGACTTCGCGGCGGCGGTGCCGGTGCAAACCTACGAGACCCTCCGCCCCTATATCGAGGACCAGGAGCGAACCGGCGAACCCGCGCTCAATGCCGAGCGACCGGTCATGTACGCGCGGACCAGCGGCACGACCGGCGAGGCCAAGCTGATCCCGATCCTCCGTGAGACCATCCGCCAGCACAAACGCAGTCAGGCCATCCAGTCGTATGTGCAGTTTTCGGCCGATGCGCGTGCGTACTATGGCCGCTTCCTGGCGATCGTCAGTCCGGCCGAGGAAGGCACTTTGGCATCGGGTACGCCGTACGGATCGACGTCGGGATTCATGTACGAGAACATGCCCGCGATCGCGAAGACGAAGTATGTGCTGCCCTATCAAGTGTTCGGGATCGCAGACTATGACCTCAAGTATCTCCTGATCCTCAGGCTTGCCGTGACGCACGAGGACGTCACCCATATCGCCTGCGCGAACCCGTCGACGCTGGTCAAGCTGCTGTCCGTCCTCGATGTCTCCCGCTCGGCGCTCTTGCACGACATCACGCGGGGAACATTCTCCCGGGCCGACGAGCTCTCGGCTGAGGTGCGGGCCGTCGTGGGCCCACGCCTGTCATGCACGCCGAAGCGTGTCGCCGAGCTGCGGACGATCCTCGGGTCGCCGCGGCCGACGTTCGGTGCGCTCTGGCCGGAGCTCCGTCTGGTGTCGACGTGGACCGGCGGCAGCTGCCGGATTCCGCTCGCCAGTGTGCGGCCGGCACTCCCGCCTGGCGCGCGCGTTGTCGAGCTGGGGTATCTGTCAAGCGAGTTCCGCGGCACGCTCGTCGCCGACGTGGAGCGGAACGCCGGAACCCCGACGATTCACGAGAATTTCTTCGAGTTCGTCGAACGAGACGATTGGGACGGCGGTCGAAAAGTGTTTCGCACGATCGAGCAGATCGAACAGGGCAAGGAGTACTACATTGTCCCGACCACCGGGACCGGGCTGTACCGCTACTTCATGAACGACATCGTGCGCGTGACGGGCTCGTTTCACGCCACGCCCACGATCGAGTTCGTCCAGAAGGGAAAAGGGGTCACGAACATCACCGGTGAAAAATTATACGAGAGCCAGGTCATCGACGCGGTGCGCTCGACCGAAGACGAGACCGGGCTCGCGTCGGGATTCTTTCTCATGCTGGCCGACGCGAACCGACAGGTCTACCGCCTGGTCGTCGAGTGTGCCACACCGACGGAGACATGGCGGACCAACACGCTCGGGTCGATCGAACGCAAGCTCGGCGAATCGAACGTGGAGTACGCCGCGAAGCGGGCCAGCGGACGATTACAGCACCTCGAGCTCCTGCCCGTCAGGCCGGGGACCGGCGACGCCTACAAACGGCACTGCCTGCGGCAGGGACAGCGAGAGGGGCAGTTCAAGCTCATCGTCCTGCAGTATCAGTCGGATTGCGCGTTTCCCTTCGCGGACTTCCGCGTGGACGTGCCGCGCGACAGGGCGACCTAGCCGTGCGACTCGAGCTCTATCGGGTGGACATCCCCTTCACGACCGCCTTCGCACATAGCTCCGCCGTACGCATGGCCACGCAGAGTGTCTGGGTAGTGGCCCGCACCGGTCGCTGCGTGGGGGTGGGGGAGGGCTGTCCCCGAGAGTACGTCACGGGAGAAAGCCTCGCCTCGGCGCAGGCGTTCTTCGACGACCACCGGGATTCCATATGTCAGCGAGTCGGCTCGGTCGACGCCCTCGCGGCGTGGGCCGATGCCCACTCAGCGGTGATCGACGCGAACCCCGCGGCCTGGTGTGCCGTCGAGCTGGCCGTGCTCGAGCTGTTCGCGCGGTGTGAGGACACGCCGCTCGAGCGGGTGGTGGGGGCGCCGCCTGCGACTGGAGAATTTCGCTACTCGGCGGTCGTAGGCGATGGTGGACCGGACATGTTTCGAGCGACCGTCGCCCGATATCGCGAGATGGGGTTCGTCGAATTCAAGCTGAAGCTGTCGGGCGACCCGGTTCGAGATCGCGACAAGATTGACACGTTGCGGGACCTGGAGGACTTTGAGAGTCTTCGCATTCGAGTCGACGCAAACAATCTGTGGGATGATGCCGAGACCGCGGTGCGACACCTCGCGGGCCTCGATATGTCCTTCGTCGGTATCGAGGAGCCGCTGCCGGCGAACGCGCTCGAGGGGATGCGCATCGTGTCGGAGCACACGGGCTCTCCGATCATCTTGGACGAGAGCGTGCTGCGGGCAGACCAGATGGCGGCACTTGCCGGGGACCCGGAGCGTTGGATCATCAACGTGCGCGTGTCCAAGATGGGGGGGCTGTTGCGCTCGCTGGCGCTCGTCAAGGCCGCCCGCGAGGCCGGCATTTCGATCATCGTCGGCGCACACGTAGGCGAGACGAGCGTCCTCACGCGCGCTGGCCTGATCGTGGCTCGTGCGGCCGGTGTCGACCTCCTCGCGCAGGAAGGGGCGTTCGGCACTCACCTGCTCGAAGCGGACGTCGCGATCCCCCCGCTGATGTTCGGTCCGGGCGGCATGCTGAACGCCGATGCCCACGCATTGTCCACCAAGGCCGGTTGGGGACTCATGCTCCGCCCTGAACGGGATTTCGCCGCGCGATTGTCCAGATGACCGGCATCATATGACGATCGCACAGTCGCGTGCGCTGTCGGGCGGTGCCCGACAGCCGAGCGGTCGTGCGACCCCTGTCGCATGGGCTCGCCGGCTGGGTGGGGAACCCCGTCGTCGGCGTCGGACGCCGGGTGTTCGGTCGCCGTTGGCGGGTTGCTATACTTCGTTCAAACCTGCGTCGCTTCCGACACATATCCGACCGCGACAACCGTGACCGACTACAACCCGCATTCCATCGAGGAGAAGTGGCAGCGGCGCTGGGCCGCGCAACGCGTCTTCGAGGTGACCGAGGAGCCCGGGCGGCCCAAGTTCTATTGCCTCGTCATGTTCGCGTATCCATCCGGTCACGCGCACGTCGGCCACGTGCGGAATTACATGATCGGGGACGTCATCGCGCGCATGAAGCGGATGTGCGGCTTCAACGTCCTGCATCCGTTCGGGTGGGACGCGTTCGGTTTGCCGGCCGAGAACGCCGCGATCAAGAACCGGTCGCACCCCCGGACCTGGACGCTCGAGAACATCGCGCACATGAAGGGACAGCTGCAGCGGCTCGGTATCAGCTATGCCTGGGAGCGCGAGTTCGCGACCTGCGAGGCGAGCTACTACAAGTGGAACCAGTGGTTGTTTCTCGAGATGTTCAAACGGGATCTGGCGTATCGCCGTCGCGCCACCGTCAACTGGTGTCCGGGTTGCGCGACGGTGCTCGCCAACGAACAGGTCGTTGACGGCGGCTGCTGGCGGTGCGGCACCGCGGTCACGCCGCGTGAGCTCGAGCAGTGGTTCCTGCGAACGACCCAGTACGCCGACGAGTTGCTCGAAGGGATCGACCGGCTCGACGAGTGGCCCACCAAAGTGCTGACGATGCAGCGCAACTGGATCGGACGCTCCGAGGGCGCACTGGTGCGATTTCCTGTCGAACCCGCGAAGCCGGCCGTGCCGGCCGTGGATGATGACCCGGTCGAGATCGAAGTCTTCACCACGCGGATCGACACGATCTTCGGCGCGACGTGTGTCGTGCTGGCACCGGAGCATGCGCTGGTCGACCGCTTTGCAGCCGAGGCGACCGACCCGGAGGCGTTCCGCCGACGGGTCCAGCAGTTCCGCGCGCAGGATCGGACCGAGCGGATGATGGGTGCGGTCGAGAAGGAGGGGTTCGACACCGGTCGCACCGTCGTCAACCCGTTCACCGGCCGGCCGGTGCCGGTCTGGATCGCCAACTTCGTGCTTGTCCAGTATGGCACTGGCGCTGTGATGGCGGTGCCGGCCCACGACCAGCGCGACTTCGAGTTCGCGCGTAAGTACGGGCTCCCGGTAGATGTGGTGATCCAGCCGGAGACCGAGGGCGACGCCGCGCCGCTCGACGGTGCCACAATGGACGCCGCCTATGCGGGACCGGGGACGCTGGTGCGTTCGGGTGAGTTCACGGGGCGGTCCACCGACGATGCGGCCGCGTTCATGGCGCGCGCCGCCGCGGCGCGTGACGTGGGACGACCGACAGTGCAGTTTCGACTCAAGGACTGGGGGATCTCACGGCAGCGGTATTGGGGCACCCCGATCCCGATCATCCACTGCGACGCATGTGGGTTGCAGCCGGTGCCCTACGAGGATCTGCCGGTCGAGCTACCCACCGTGGCCGAGTTCACCGGCCAGGGCGATTCTCCCCTGGCCCAGATCCCCGAGTTCGTCGACACCAGCTGTCCCTCGTGTCAGGGACCCGCGCGGCGGGAGACCGACACCATGGACACCTTCGTCGACTCCTCCTGGTATTTCTATCGGTATTGCGATGCATCCAACGACGAGCAAGCCTTCGACCCCGAGAAGGTCCGGTACTGGGCGCCGATCGACTTCTACATTGGGGGTGTCGAGCACGCGATCCTCCATCTGATCTATTCCCGCTTTCTCTGCCGGGTCTTCAAGGATCTCGGCATGGTGGATCACGACGAGCCGTTCACCCGCCTGCTGACCCAGGGCATGGTGCTGCGTAACGGCGTCGTCATGTCGAAGTCGAAGGGCAACGTGGTCGACCCCGACCAGATGATCGCGAGCTACGGCGCCGACACCCTGCGGCTGTACGAGATGTTCGTCGCGCCGCCCGAGAAGGAGCTCGAGTGGACCGACACCGGGCTCGAGGGCAGCTTCCGGTTCTTGACCAGGGTCTGGCGGCTCGTCACCGCAGTGTGTCCGGTGGTGGACGGAGCGCCGCAGAACGGCCTCGGGACGATGACACTCGATGACGCCCATCGCGCGCTCCGCCGGAAGACACACGAGTCGATTCGCCGCGTCTCGGCGGATCTCGATCCCCGAGCGCATCTGAACACGGCCGTGTCGGCGTTGATGGAGCTGGTGAATGACCTGTACGTGTTCTGCGAGCGGCACGCGCTGGCGCCACACGCCGCTGCGGCGAGACAGGGGACCTCCACCGACCACGTGTCGATACAGACCCGTGCGGTGCTCGGGGAGGCGATCGAGGCGCTCGTGTTGATGTTGTCACCGTTTACCCCGCATCTGTGCGAGGAGCTCTGGGAGCGGCTGGGGCACGCCGGCGGTCTGGTCACGGTGGCGTGGCCCACGTTCGACCCGGAGGTGGCGCGGGCGGACGAGATCGTGGTGCCCGTGCAGGTCAACGGCAAGCTGCGCGCCCGTCTCACCGTGCCGGCCGATGTGTCGGAGGAGTTCCTCCGGGCGGCAGCGCTGGCCGAGCCCGCCGTGCAGTCGCACACCGTCGGCAAGATCGTCGCGCGGGTGGTGGTGGTGCGCCGTAGGCTTGTGAATATTGTGGTCACGTGAGTGGCACGACATGGAGATGCGCACATGACTCGTCGAGATCGACACGGCGTCGTGGGACTTCTGCTGTGTGCCGCTGTAGTCTGCAGCGGGTGCGGATACGCACTGGCGGGCCAGGGATCGTTTCTGCCGGACTACATCCAGACGATCGGCGTGCCGCTGTTCGAGAACACCACGACGGTGTTCGAGATCGAACAGATCCTGACACAACAGGTCCGGTCCGAATTCATCGGGCGTGGGCGGTATCGGGTCGTGGCGGCCGAGACGGGCGTCGACGCGGTGCTTGAAGGCACGATCACCGAGATCACGATCACGCCGGCCACGTTCACGGCAGGACAGCAGGCCTCGCAGTACATCTTCACGCTGCGCGCCGCTATCGAGTTTCGCGATCTGACAACCGACGAGATCCTCTGGGAGAACCCCGCGCTCGTCTTCAGCGATGCGTACGAGGTCGCTTCGGGGACCGGGGGCCAGCTCGACGCCAACACCTTCTTCGGTCAGCAGTCGAACGCCATGGAACGGATCGCCCGGGATTTCGCCGGAGCGGTTGTCAGCGCGATCCTGGAAGCGTTTTGAGCGGTCGCCGAGTGCCGGTCCATCTTCGCCAAGGCTATGGCAGCCCCGCCGTCGTTCGCTGACCGGTGGTCGCCAGCGAATCGAAGGCGGGAAGCCTGACGCTGGGGCCAACTGCGTTGCCCTGGCCCTCTGCCCCATGCGCACCATCACACCACGCACGGCGCTCGAGCAGATCGCGTCCGGCGATCTGGACCCGGTCTACCTGGTGCTTGGCGACGACGCCCTGGAACAGGCGGAGATGGCCGAGGCCTTCGAGCAGGTGGTTGACGACGGGCTGCGAGCGTTCAATGTCGATCGTTTCTACGGCGGGGATGCCAGTCTGAGACAGGTCATCGAAGCGGCGCGCACGCTGCCGATGATGGCGCCGCGTCGCATCGTGATCGTCATGCGAGCGGAGCGATGTCTCGCACCCAAGCGCGAGAGCCGGAGCACGGCGGCCGATCTCGAGGCGTTCGAGGCGTATCTGGCGGACCCTCTGCCGCACGCGAGTCTCATCCTGGTGGCCGGCGACCTCGACAAGCGTCGTCGCGCCACGGCACGTCTGCTGAATGTCGCCACGGTGGTGACCTGCGGTGTCATCGAGAGCCTGGCCGATGGGGAGCGATGGGTGCGGCGCCGGGTCTCGGCCGAGGGGCTGTCGATCGAGCCGGCGGCCGCGCGTCTACTGGCGGCGCAGGCCGGTCCAGACCTCACGCGGCTGCGTGGCGATGTCGAGCGGCTCGTGCTGTTCGCTGCGGACCAGTCGTCCATCGGGGTGGCCGATGTCCGGGAGATTGCCGGTCCGGCGGCCGCGCACGACGATTGGGCGGTGGCCAGGGCGATTGAACGCGGGCAGGCGGGCCAGGCGCTGAAGGAGCTGGCGCTGGTGCTCGAGTCTGGGGCCGCGCCCCCCATGGTGCTGGGGCAGCTGGCCTGGGTGGTGCGAACCAAACTCCGTCCCGATCGGCTCCCTGCGGCGGTCGAAGCGCTGTTCCGGACGGACCTGGCGCTGAAGAGCTCGGCCGGCGACCACCGGGTCCTGCTGGAGCGACTGGTGTTGGAGCTATGCGGTGTGAGTATCTAGCGCTCGCGGGGCTCCGCCTCGCGAATGCGAGCCGAGCTTGTCTCACAGCCCCACTACGCGGGGGCTAGACTCCGTGAACGGAGGGTGTCGTGGTGAGTGCGAAAGAAACACGATCAAGACTTGGCTCCATCACGGTACATGTCATACAAGGAGTCTAGCTCGCGGGCACTGCACGAGCGAGCCGTTTCGCGAGCCGCGACTTGTATCGCGCCGCGGTGTTGGCGTGGATGATGCCCTTGGTGCACATCTTGTCGATCAGTGAGACGGTGCCGCTGAACGCGGACCGCGCGTCGTCCGTCTTGCCCTGGTCAATCGAGGCGCGCAACGACTTCAACGCGCGTCGCAGCCGGGTGCGCAGCCCCCGGTTCCGCGCACGCCGGACGATGTCCTGCCGGTGCGCCTTCAACGTGTTCTTGTGAGTGGCCAAAACGTCGCTGTTCCTTTCCGCTGTCCCGCAGGCTCCTCGTGTAACATGTGAGTATAGCACCGGCGCCGGCTGAGCGACCGCCGCTCAGCGCCCCTTCAACCTTCGCAGTTCGCGGCGTTGGCGCGTGTTCGGGTTCGCGTCGGCCGCGCTCCGTCCAGGTCCCCCTCGTCGGGGGCCGCCCGGCCCACCGCCAAACCAGCGGCACTCGAGCTCGGCGGCGGTCGGTGACGGAGTCACGTCGTCATAGAGCGCTCTGGCCGTCGCCTTGGGGACGTGCGTGGCCGCGAGGGATCGCACCACCACCTGCTGTTTTCGGCCGTTCGGGCGAGTGATCGACAGCCGGTCACCACTCTGGATAGTACGATGCGGCTTGGCGCGCTGGTGGTTGATCTCGACCTTCCCGCCGCGACAGGCGCGCCGCGCCTCCGACCGGGTCTTGAATAGACAGGCGACGTCGAGCCAGACATCGAGTCGCGCACGGTCGGTCGCGGCGTCCTTGAGTGGCACGCGGGGCTGTAAGACAACCTGCTGCTAGCGCTGGGTGCCGTCGTTGCCGGCCGGCCGGCGCGCCGGCGGCACATCCGAATAGGTTGGGATCCGGCGGCCGTCGACCACCTCGTAGCTCTTGTAGATGGTCTGGCCGTTCACCACCGTGGCCGAGAGCCTGCGGTCCGTCAGCGTCGTCGACAAGCGGACGCGGGCCAGGTAGTCTCGGGTCTCCCGGAACGGTGGCACCTGGTTGCCGTGACGCGCGACCGCCTCGGGGCCGGCGTTGTAGGCGGCCAAGGCGAGCTCTTCGTTATCGTCATACCGGTCGAGGAGCCGGCGCAGATACGCCACACCGCCCCGGATGTTTTGCGCGGGGTCGTAGGGGTCGGTCACATACAGGGCGGCCGCCGTGGCCGGCATCAGTTGCATCAGGCCCATCGCGCCCTTTGGAGATCTGGCCGATGGATCAAAGGCCGACTCGACCTGGATGATCGCGCGGACCAGCTCGGGCCGCACCGCGTGACGTGTCGCCTCCCGCACGATGATCGCATCGAGGTTCTGACCGGGGACCGGCCGGGCGGCGCGGGTTACCTGGATCGCCGTCGTCCCGCGTACCGCGACGGTCGTGGCCCCCGGCGTTCGCGGGGTGTCTGACAACACCAGCACGCCGTCCGCGCTCCGCCACGTGTAGATCTGCGCCTCGACGGTCCCGGAGGAGACCCCCAGGACGGCCCAGACGAGGAGGGTGGCGAGCGGTTTGGACATCCATCTCTCACGATACCGCAGGCGGAGGTTCAGCTCAAACCGCCGGTGTCGCGACGCTGCGCCTCGAACCGGCCGACGACCGTCGGCGCAGCATCGCGCGAGGCTGCTCTGCTCAGGGCCCACGTCAGCATCCCTTCCCATGTTCGGCCGCCGACGCATCCCGTCTGGCGGCGTTGCGCCGGTCGAATACTGCCCGTCTGCTCCCTTCTCGCGCCTTGCCAGCCGGGCGCTCGACGCCCCGAAGCGGGCACGTCTTCTTGCGCGGACCCTTACAGCCCGCTCCGCCGGGGCGAGCCTCCTTGGATGGAGGATGTCGTGGTGAGACCGAAACAACACGATCACAACATGACTCACGTGTCGCGATACACGTGATGCAAGGAGTCGTGTGCGTATCGGCGTCCCACGGCAGGCGCTTTAGCTGTTCGCGTTCAACATCTCGGCCACGATGGTCCGACTCTCGGCCAGGAGCGCGTCGATCTTCGCCGGTTGCCGGCCACCGGCCTCGGCGAAATCGGGCCGCCCACCGCCGCCGCCGCCGACGATCGGCGCGATGGCCTTCACGACCTGGCCGGCATGTACCCGGTCGACGAGATCCTTGCTGACCGACACGACCAGCGCCACCTTGTCCTCGTTCTCCGAGGCCAGCACCACCACGCCGCGTCCCAGGCGGTCACGCAGCGAATCGGCCAGACCACGCAACGAGCCCTTTTCCAGCCCCGACACCCGTCGCGTGATCAACCGGGCATCTCCGACCGTGACCGCGTCGTCGCCGGCGGTGCCGCTCTGGGCCCCGAGCGCCACCTTCATCTTGAGCTGCTCCAACGCGCGCGCCAGCCGCTTGGTCTCGCGGTGCAGCCGCTCGATCGTCTCGACCGCCCGTGATCCGGGGACGCCAAGGGCGCCGATCACCGCGGCGAGCTCGGCACGCTGTGTCTGGACGTGGGTCAGGGCGCCCGGGCCGGTGACCGCCTCGACCCGACGTACACCCGCTGCGACGCCGGTCTCCTGGGTGATCGCGAACGCTCCGATGTCGCCGGTGGCGCGACAGTGCGTCCCGCCGCAGAGCTCCATGCTCACGCCGGGCACCGACACCACCCGCACCGACTCACCATACTTCTCGCCAAAGAGCGCCGTGGCGCCGGCATCGATCGCCTCCTGGGTCGAGCGCACCTCGGTGTTGACCGGGTCGTTCGCGTAGATGTGCGTGTTGACCTGGCGCTCGATAGCGTCGAGCGTGGCACGGCCGATCGGACCGCCGTGCGCAAAGTCGAAGCGCAGGCGGTCGGGCGCCACCAGCGAGCCCGCCTGCTTGACATGCGGACCGAGCTGGTCGCGCAGCGCGGCATGCAGCAGATGTGTCGCCGTGTGGTTGCGCCGGATGGAGTCCCGGCGCTCTCGGTCCACCGCGGCTGTCACCACGTCCCCAGGGCGGAGTCGACCCGTCGTGACCCGAACGTGGTGGGCGCGAGGGCCACCCGGCGCGAGACGCTCGACGCCGTCGATCTCGGCGACCCCGGCGTCGTCCCCGACCGTTATCCGCCCCGTGTCGGAGACCTGGCCGCCCGCCTCGACGTAGAACGGGGTGCGCTCGAGCACGACATACCCGCACGCCGTCGTCTCGAGCTCGTCGACCGCTGTGCGGGTGTCGTCGAACAGCGCCAGCACCAGTGTCGCGTCGACCCGTGTCGTGGTGTAGCCCTCGAACCGGTCAGGCACCGCGAGCCCCTGCGCGCGGTCCTCGTCGGAGGCGAATCGAAACTCCGCTGCGTCTCTGGCGCCGAAGCTCGCCCTGGCCCGAGATTGTTCTCGCTGGGATGCAAGCGCCTGCTCGAACCCGGCGCGGTCGACGCCGACCGCGCGCTCACCCGCCAGATCTTCGATGAAGTCCAGCGGGAGCCCGTAGGTGTCATACAGACGGAAGATCTCCCGTCCCGGCAGGACACCCCCGCTGCCCGTGGCTGCCAGCACCGACTCGAGTCGGGGGAGCCCGTCGTTGAGGACGGCGTCGAACCGCTCCTCTTCGCTGTGGACGACCCCCACGATCGTGTCGCGGCTGGCAGGCAGCTCCGGGTAGGCAGCGCCCATGTCCTGCACCAGGACGTCCACGAGCTGATGGAGGAACGGGCCCGTCATGCCGAGCTTCTTCCCGTGCCGCATCGCGCGGCGCATGATCTTGCGGAGCACGTATCCACGCCACTCGTTGGAAGGCATGACCCCGTCGGCGATCAAGAAGGTCATGGCGCGCAGATGGTCGGCGACCACACGCATCGACACGTCGTCCGGACCGGGAGACGTCTTCGGCGTGTGGGGGCCGTAGACGCGGCCGGTCTGGTCACCGATCGCGCGCAGCAACGGCGCGAACAGGTCGGTGTCATAGTTCGAGACCTTGTCCTGGATGACCGCGACGATTCGTTCGAGTCCCATCCCGGTGTCGATCGAGACGGCCGGCAACGGGGTCAGATGTCCGTCGGTGCCCCGGTCGAACTCCATGAACACGTTGTTCCAGATCTCGATGTAACGGTCGCAGCTGCAGTCGATGCCGCGGCAGACCGGCTCGTCGCACTGGATTGCGTCGCCACGGTGGTAGTGCACCTCCGAGCAGCGGCCGCAGGGGCCGGTGTCGCCCATCGCCCAGAAGTTCTCCTCGAGCCCGAGTTCGATGATGCGGTCGGGCGGGACGAGCCCGCTCCAGATCGCATGCGCCTCGTCGTCCCGCGGGATCCCCGACTCGCCCTTGAACACCGTCGGGTACAACCGCTCCGGCGGCAACTGCCACACCTCCGTCAGCAGCGTCCAGGCGAACGGGATCGCCTCCTGCTTGAAGTAGTCGCCGAACGAGAAGTTTCCCAGCATCTCGAAGAACGTATGGTGACGCCAGGAGGGGCCGACGTTATCGAGGTCGTTGTGCTTCCCGCTGACCCGCATGCATTTCTGGGACGTGGTAGCGCGCGTGTAAGACCGCCGTTCGCGACCGAGGAACGCCTCTTTGAACTGGTTCATCCCCGCGTTCGTGAACAACAGGGTCGGGTCGTCCACCGGCACCAGCGACGCGCTTCGCACGATCTGATGGCCGTGCCGGGCGAAGTAATCGAGAAAGCTCTGGCGGACCTCGCTGGACCTCATGCGGCTATTCTTCCACAAAAGCGATGTCGCCCCAGGCGCGCCCCGAACCGTCCGTGGTGAAAGTCTGGCGTCGCACAGAGCCCCGTCGTGGTCGATACCGCGCTCGGCCATGGCAAGGCGCGACGAGGGAGCAGACCGGCAGTATTCAACCGAGGCGCAACGCTGTGAGACGGGATGCAGCGCCGGTCGAATGCAGAGGAGCTGTCACCACGGGCTGATCGCCCCCGCATAGCGGGGCCGAAGGACACGCCGTGATGCTGCACCGACCAACGGGCAGGCGGTGTGAGGCGCAGCTGCGCTAGTGGTCCACATCGAGGAAACCTGACATATCTACGTTTCCCTGAGTGCGGACCACGAGCGCAGCCGCGACACGATCGGGGGGGAATCCCTGTCGTAGCAGCGCCTGAGACAACCGCCGGAACTGGGTGCGGTCGCGAATCGCGCCATCCAGCCGTTTCGCGATGGCCCGTTCGAGTACCGACTCCTCGTCCACCTCGTCGAACACCGCGGCGACTGCGCGACCGGCGGTCGCCGCGTCGATGCCCAGCGCCTCGATGTCCCGTCGGGTCCGGCTCTGGCCGCGGAGCTTCACCTCGGCTGCCCTGCGAGCGTACGAGAGCGCCATGCGGGTGTCGTCGACCGCCCGCTCGCGGGCGAGCCGGGTGATCGCCGCCTCGATCTCGGAACGAGGGAGGTCGCGCCGCGTGAGCCGATGACGCAGCTGGCTCGTCGATAACTCCCGGCGGGCGAGCAGACCTAGGGCGATCTGGTAGGTGCTCGGGGACCGGGGCAGGGACACGGGAGGTCTCGGGTCCTCTTCGGTGACGCCTGTGGGCTATAGGCGTCGGGCTGCGGGCGCTCCGATCCCGGTCGGCGGGATGCCGCGCCTGGTCACCTCGCGAAGCTGCTCCTCGCACCGCCTGCTCGACGGTCGGCTTCGCTTCCATGTCCAGCAGCGCGACTCTTGTCGCCCTGGCGTCGGCAGAGTGCCCAGCGCCTGAAGCCCAGAGCGTGAGGCCTGCAGGTCGTCGTTCTCGAGCGGCCTGCTAGTCACCGAAGCGGGTGACGATGGGCGGCTCCTCCACGCTGCCCGACTCCGGATGGGCCATGTCGTCGCGCGCGGCGTCCGCGGTCGAGGTGACGCCCTGGACACGCATCTTGAACTCGTCGGGATTGCTCGCCCACCGCAGCGCCGTGTCGTAGGCGATCCGGCCGCGCTGATACAGCCCGTAGATCGATTGGTCGAACGTCTGCATCCCGTACTGCGACATCCCCCCGGCGATCGCGCCACCGATGAGGTGCGTGCGTTCGGGGTCCACGATGCAGTCGCGTATGAATGGCGTGTTGACCATCACCTCGACGGCGACGCTGCGCCCGGTCCCATCGACGCGTGGCAAGAGCCGTTGCGAGACGACCGCCCGCAGGACACTGGCCAACTGCAGCCGGATCTGTTGGTGCTGGTGTGGCGGAAAGACGGCGATCAACCGGTTGATCGTCTCGGTGGCGTCGAGGGTGTGCACGGTCGACATCACGAGGTGTCCGGTCTCGGCCGCCGTCAGCCCGGTCTCGACCGTCTCGAGGTCGCGCATCTCGCCGACCAGGATGACGTCCGGGTCCTGGCGCAACGCGCTGCGGAGCGCCTGCGCGAACGACTTCGTGTCGACGTCCACCTCCCGCTGGTTGATGATCGACCGGTCATCCTGGTGGAGATACTCGATGGGGTCCTCCACCGTCATGATGTGGGCGGCGCGCGTGTGGTTGATGTGGTCGACCAGCGCCGCGAGCGTGGTGCTCTTGCCGCTGCCGGTGGTGCCGGTCAGCAGGACAAGACCGCGTTCGGCCTCAGCGATGGTCTTCAGGATCGGTGGCAGCTCCAGTTCCTCGATCGAGCTGATCTGGATCGGGATCACGCGGAGGGCCATGGCGATCGTGCCACGTTGACGAAACACGTTGCAGCGGAAGCGGCCAAGCCCGCTGACGCCGTGGGCGAAATCTACCTCGTGCTCGCGCGCCAGGCGCGGCTGGAGCGCCGCCGGCAGCAGCTCGGCTGCCAGCGCGTCTAGCGCGGCCGGATCGAGACGGCGGTCCGCGACGATCCGACGCAGCTCGCCGTCCACCCGCATCATCGGATAGTTGCCGCTCTTGAGGTGGAGGTCGGACGCTCCGGCCTGTACCGCCGCGGTGAGAAGCTCGGTGATGTCCATGCCAGCCGGTCAGTCCGCGGCGCTCAGGAGGTCTTGGCGGTCGCGACCGGTGCGGGCGCCGAGGCGTGCACTGGGTCCACGTAGGTGAGCCAACCGCGGGTGTCCGGGATGTTGCCATTGATGACGTCGAAGAACCGGCGCTGGAGGGCGGTGGTCACCGGACCTCGCTTGCCGTTCCCGATCGTGATCTTGTCGATGCTGCGGATCGGGGAGACCTCGGCCGCGGTGCCGGTGAAGAAGACTTCGTCCGCGATGTAGAGCATCTCGCGCGGGATCGGCTGCTCGCGCACCGGGATATCGAGATCCCGCGCGAGGGTCATAATGACGTCGCGTGTGATGCCCGGGAGCACCGACCCGCCTATCGGTGGTGTGAAGACGACGCCGTCACGAATGACGAAGATGTTCTGACCGCTCCCCTCGCTCACCAGCCCCGACGGGTCGAGGGCGATACCTTCGCTGTACCCGTTCAGGGTCGCCTCCATCTTGATGAGCTGCGAGTTGGCGTAGTTGGCGGTCGACTTGGCCATCGCCGGGAACGTGTTCGCCGCGCTCCGTGCCCAGGAGCTGACCTGCACGTCCACGCCCTTCTCGAGCGCGTCCTCGCCCAGATATGCGCCCCACTCCCACACGAGGATGGCCGCGTCGACCGGACACTTGAAGGGGTTGACCCCGAGCTCATGGTAGCCGCGATAGAGCAGCGGTCGGATGTAGCAGGCGGTGTACCCGTTGGCGCGGATCGTGTCGAGCACCGCCTCGTGAAACCCCGGCAGATCGAGGTCGTAGGCCATTCGATAGACCTTCGCCGAGTCGTACAGACGACGCAGATGGGCGTCGAGCCGGAAGCAGACCGACCCCTTCGCGGTGTCGTAGCACCGCGCTCCCTCGAAGACGCCGCTGCCATAGTGGATCACGTGCGACCCGATGTGGATCTGTGCGTCGGCCCAGTCCACGAGGGCACCGTTCATCCAGATCTTGCCGCTGCCGAAACTCATAGCCAAATCCACCGATCCGCCGTCGTATCGAACACGTAGGACCCGGGCGGGAAGACGTGTGCCACTTGTGGGTGTCGAGGCGCCCGTCCGGCACGGCGCGGGGAGCGCGCATCCCGGGAGTAAGTACGCGACGAGCAACGCGGCTGGGCGGGATATATCGGCGACCAGAATGGCACAGGTCTTCCCGCCCGGGCCCTTCTCGAAGTGTAGTGTTCCGCCACGCCGCGGCGCAACATTATTTCCGGAACGGGCATGTGCTATTGTGCTTCGCCGCAAAAGGGGCAGCGGTCGGCTCTGGCGTGCAGCGGTTTGCGGCAGTGCCAGCAGAAACCGGCGGAGGGCGGCGTCCGTGACCGCAGACGGGCACGGATGCCGCGCAGCTCGTCGCTGGACGCGCTGTGTCTCTCGG
>JADFPE010000252.1 GCA_022562495.1 Acidobacteriota bacterium | reverse complement strand
GCAAGTCAGTCAGAAAAAATGGTCGGGCACCCTCGACACAGGGGAGTTCTCTGATGCAGCAGCAGCGACGCAAGACGGTCGGTGACGTGCCTTCGGGACTGAGGTTCGCGCTGGCCGCCGGTGTAATTCTGCTCACAGCCGTCTTCTGGCAACCGGCAGCGAGCGAACAGAGTGTCGCCGCACAGGCCGCTCAGACGGAGACCGGACAGGAGGAGGCACCTGCCGACCAGCACCTGATCGGCGATGACGCAGCGAACGTGCTCGAGGGCGGCGACGGCAACGACACGCTGGAGGGCGGCGACGGCGCGGACTGGCTGTTCGGGAACGCGGGCGCCGACGTCCTCGTCGGAGGGGCGGGTAACGACACGCTGGACGGCGGCGCCGGCAACGATGACATGCACGCGGGCGGCGGCATCGACGTCCTCGACGGCGGGGAAGGCGACGACATCCTCGTCGGCGACGACGGCAACGACATGCTCGATGGCGGCGACCAGGACGACTACCTCCACGGCGGCGCCGGCGACGACGACCTCGACGGCGGCGACAACGACGACGCCCTCTACGGCGGCGCCGGCAACGACACACTGGTTGGCGGCGACGGGTCGGACAGCCTGCACGGCGGGCAGGGCGACGATCGGCTCTACGGCCGCGATGGCGCCGACCTGGTGATCGGTGGACAGGGCAACGATCTGCTCGAGGGCGGCGACGGACCGGATAACCTCGGCGGCGGCGGCGGGAACGACATCCTCAAGGGCGGCCAGGGTCCCGATGTGCTCTCCGGGGGACCTGGCGATGATCTGCTGGACGGCGCCGGCCAACCGGATATCCTGCTCGGCGACCTTGGCAACGACACCCTGCTCGGCGGCCAGGGCGACGACAATCTGTCGGGTGGACCGGGCAACGACCGGCTGCACGGCGGCGATGGCGACGACGTCCTGAACGGAGGCGAGGGTGACGATGCGCTTCTCGGGGGCCGCGGCGCCGACAAGTCCTTGGGCGGCCCTGGCAACGACCGGATCATGATTCGCCGCGGTGACGTCGGCGCCGATCAGATCGAGCGCATCGACGCCCAAGCGGACAACGACACGCTGATCCTCAACGGGTTCGGGCTCGCCGAGCTGCCCGAGCTGCCCGGCATTCCCGAGGACACGGACGAGCCTGAGGACCCGCCGGCGCCGCCGACTCCTGGGGCTCCCCAGCAGGCACCGGAAGAGGAAGAGGGCGTGACCTTCTCGCTGGTCGACCCGTTGACCGGGGGCTCGTACCACATCTCGAACGTCGAGGAGGCGCTGCACATCCACTACTTCCCCGGGATCGGCGGCGGCGCGAGCGGTGCCACGTCGTTCATCTTCGTCAACCCGTCCAGCACCGACACCAGCGAGGGCACCCTGACGTTCATCGGCGCCGACGGCGAGCCGCTAGAGCTCTCCGTCGATGGCGACGCGGCAGCGAGCAGCGTCGCCATCAGCGTGCCGCCGCTCGGCAGGGTCGACCTCGACGCCAGCGGTGCGGCCGCGGGCACGGCACAGCTGCTCGTCGACCACCCGCTGGGCGGGACGATCGTCGCCGACCTCGACGGCATCGGCCCACTGGCGGTCGCGGAAAGCGCACTTGTGGACGCTTTCATCGTCCCGGTATTCATCGACAACGACGCCGCGACGAGCACCGGCGTGGCGCTGTTCCACGCCGCCATCGACAGCTCGATCAAGCTGACCCTCGTGTCAGAGGCCGGGGTCGAGATCGATCTCGAGGCGCCCCGACGGGTGACGCCCTCCGACATGCAGCTACCGGCTGACGGATACCTGGTGACCTTCGCGGGCGAGGCCTTCACCGCGATGGGAGACTTCCGCGGCACACTGATCGTCGAGGGCGGTGTCTCCCGGGAGGAAGAAAGCGGGCCGATGGCGGCAATTGGCATCGAGCCGGTCGGCAGCTCGGGCACGTTCAGCGCGATGCCGATCATCCCGATGGCGCCGCTGCCCGCGAGCGGTGCCAAGCACTTCGTCGGGTTCGCCAGCGTCCAGGATCAGGCCTCGTCTCTGGTGCTCGTCAACCCGTCGACCGAGGACGCCGCCACCGGGAGCGTGGAATTCTTCGACGACGGCGGTGCGAGCTGGGCGGTGTCCCTCAACGGCCTCGAGCCGCAGGCCTCCGTCTCGTTCGAGCTGCCCCCGATGGCGAGCACCGTCTTCACCGCGTCCTCCGAGGGTGGGTCGGCCGTGGGCTCGGCCCGCGTGACGACGAGCGAGGGGAACGTCGACGGTGTCCTGCGGCTGGCCTTCGGGGGCGGACGCGTCGCCCACACCGGTTCCGCCGAGACGCTGGAGGGCTTTATCGCGCCGGCGACGCGATCGGTGGCATCGGCAACGAACACCCAGGTCGCGGTGCACTCGATCGAGTCTGCCGTGACGCTGACCCTGGTGCTGCGCGATGCCGGGGGCGAACAGGTAGCCGGCGGGAGCGCCAGCCTGGAGATCCCGGCACACGGCCAGATCGTCCACACGATTGACGAACTGTTTCCTCAGGCGGACACGACCGACTTCCGGGGCACGCTGACGGCGACTGCCGAGGAGGGGATCACGGCCACCGTCATCAGGCTCGGCGGCGAGCCGGCGGCGATGGTGCTGCCGGTCGTGCCGCTGCGCTGATCGCATCGGGCAGGACTGAGAGCCCGGCGTCCGGATGGGGTCACCGCAGCTCCAGACCGGCGGCGACCGGGTAGTGATCCGACGGATACCTCCCATCGTCGTTGTCCAGCACGGTCTCAACCCAGCGGACGTCGACCGGCCCGCCCACGAGGATCCAGTCCACTCGCGCCGTGTTCCCGTCACGCGGAGGAAAGAAGGCCCCATACGTCATCGTCGGTCCCCGCGTCTCGTCGGCCACCATCCACGCATCCCGCAGCCCCCGCGCGGTCGCGACGCGCCAGGTCTCGCTGTCCCCGGCCGTGTTGTTGAAGTCACCCATCACGATGACGGCGGTGCCCGCGGGAAGCGCCGCGACCCGTGAGGCGACCAGATCGGCCGAATCGAGCTGCCGCTGGCCCCGCCGGAGCGTGAAGTGGGTATTGAAGACGTAGATCTGCCGGCCGGTCTCGCGATGATAGAACCTCGCCCAGGTGACGATGCGGCCACCGCCCCTGCGGCGACGGCCGCCATCCCGTCTGAGGGGCGGGGTATCCGGCGTGGAGGTCAGCCAGAAGTTCCCTGATTCGATCGGGCTCAGCTCGGCGTACCGGTAGAAGATCGGGGTGGCCTCGCTGAGCCCCACGCCGCCGTTGAGCCCACGATCGATCCCGAGCCACCGGTAGTCTGGCAACATCGCGTCCAGATACGCGATCTGCTCGCCGAGCGCCTCCTGCAGGCCGACCACCTGCGGCGCCAACCGCTCGATCGTCTCGACCACCAGATCCTTGCGATACGGCCAGGCGTTCTCGCCGTCCCGGCCGTTCGCCGTCCGGATGTTGAAGGTCATGACGTCGAGCGGCACCTGGGCGACGGCGGGCGACGCGGCGACGGCGCCGAGCACCGCCACGAGCAGGGTCTCGACCAGACCGCGACCGACCGTTCGCATCAGGATGCCTCCTCGCCGTCGCCGCAGGCGTCGATCAGGATCGGCAGCCGCGTGTCCATCGCCCCCGGCCTCCCCGGTGTGTCATCTCTCCCCACAGTGCTGCGCTACCTCGAGAAAGTGAACGGGAGCCGTCGCGCGCCGAGCGCCAGCGCCGCCAGGGCCCCCACCACCGGCAGCCCGTAGCCGTTGGTCAGATAGGCCCAGTGGAAGATGACGCCCATCGTGACGTGGAAGTTCAGCACCATCAGCAGCGCCACGCCGGCCGCCAGACGCACCCGGTACCCGGCGACCAGCGCCACGCCCGACGCGAGCTCCCCCGCCGGGACGAGCCGGGCAAAGAGCGGCGCGCCCGGCATCGCCACCGTGTCGATGTACCAGCGGCTGAGGACCGGAGCGCTCCCCCACCAGCCTCGTAGCTCGGCCACAAGGAAACTGCTGTCGGTGAACCAGCCCAGCTTGCCGAACCCCATGGAGAGGAGAAAGACGCCCATGAAGAGCGACAGGACCCGCAGCCCGCCGGCGCTCGAGCCTTCCAGAACAGACATGATACGGACCATTGTAACTGGGTCCGGTCCGTCACAGAATGGGGACGTAGGAGGGCGGCGAGAAAAAGATGAGCCAGGCCGGCCGTGCGATTGGACTGATCCGGTCGCTGGCCATGTATCACGCGGTTCCATTGCGGCAGCGCCGACTGCGCCGCCTCTACGCGAATTTCGCCGGGCCTGGAGATCTGACCTTCGATCTGGGCGCCCACGTGGGCAACCGTACCCGTGCCCTGGCGGCCCTCGGGTGCCGCGTCGTGGCGCTCGAGCCACAGCCGGACTTCGCGCGGTTGCTCCGCGCGCTCTTCGCGCGACGGACGAACGTCGAGATCATCGAGGCGGCGGTCGGGGAGCGCGCGGGTCGCGCGTCGCTCTCGGTCAGCGACCGCTCCCCCACCATGACGACGCTGGCCCCGGAGTGGCGTGACGAGCGCGCCCGGGACCCGGCTTTCGCGGGTGTTCGCTGGAACCGGGGCATCGAGGTGGACACGACGACACTGGACACACTGATTGCGCGATTCGGCATACCGGCCTTCATCAAGATCGACGTGGAAGGCGCCGAACCCCAGGTGCTGGCCGGCCTCAGTCAGCCGGTCCGGGCACTGTCGTTCGAGTACCTCCCGCACGCGCTCAACTACACACAGGCCTGTGTTGCGCGACTGAAGGCGCTCGGCCCCTACTGTTTCAACTGGTCATCCGGCGAGTCTTACGAGTTGGCCGCCGAGCAATGGGTCACCGGCGACGAGCTGGCGAAGGCGCTGAAGACCGCGCCGGCGCAGCGTCGGTCCGGCGACATCTATGCGCGGTTGCGCTGAGCAGATGCCAGAATTCGATGCTGCCGATGTGCGGCGCTACTACGACCGCCACACCGACAACTTCGTGGCCTACGGTCGTGGCGGGGCGGTCGGTGCGCTGCACCGGGCCGTCTGGGGACCGGGCGCCGAGGACGCCGACGCGGCGTTCCGCTACGTCGAGAACCAGATTCTCGAGCATCTCCGGACGCTGCCGCGCGAGGCAGAATCTGCCCACGTCGTGGACCTCGGGTGCGGCGTCGGCGCCAGCCTCTGCTATCTGGCCGAGCGTCTGCCAATCCGCGGGACCGGCATCACGCTGAGCCCGGTGCAAATGCGACACGCCGAGCGCCGCATCCAGGAGGCCGGGCTCTCTGATCGGGTCGCGTGCGTCGAGGGCGACTACTGCGCGCTGCCCGCGGATATCCCGCCGGCCGACCTGGCGTACGCGATCGAGTCGTTCGTCCACGCACCAGACCCGGTCCGCTTCTTCGCCGAATGTGCCCGGCTGATCCGACCGGACGGGCTGCTCGTCCTCTGCGACGACTTCCGGCGACCGGTCATCGGGCCGGCCGCGGCCCGCGTGGTCGAACGGTTTCGGCAAGGCTGGCATCTCAACACCTTGATCCACCCGGAGGATCTGCGGACCCTGGCTGACGCAGCCGGGTTCGACCACATCTCGACCCTCGACCTCACGCCCTATCTCCACATCGGTCGCCCGCGCGACCGGCTGGTTGCGACGTTCATCGCGTTGTTCGGCTGGCTGCCGCTCGACGGCACCCGCTTTGGCCACCTCGTGGGCGGCAGTGCGCTGCAGACGTGTCTGGCGCGGGGCTGGATCGGATACGATCTCGCACTGTTCCGCCGATTGCCGTAGCGGCGGGCCTTCAGGCCCGCCCGGCCGGGCTGAAGCCCGGTCGCGACTTCTGTCTTCTGACGTCTGCCTTCTGAAGCGCGGTCCGTCATGTCCGACCCGATCCGCTACTGGCACGCGCTGACCACCACCGAAGCGGCGGCGTTCGCAGCCCGCGACCCGGTGGTCGTCCTGCCGTTGGCCGCCATCGAGCAGCATGGTCCGCATCTGCCGCTCTCCACCGATCTGGACATCAGCCTCGGGCTGCTGCACGAGGCGTTCCGCCACCTCCCGAACGACCTGCCCGCCCGGGTGCTGCCCCCGCAGACCACCGGCGCCAGTCGCGAGCACTTGCGGTTTGCCGGCACGCTCAGCCTCGACCCGGAGCTGATAGGCACGCTGATCTATCAGCACGGCACCGCGCTCGCCTCGAGCGGCGTGCGGCGCCTCGTGCTGTTCAACAGTCACGGTGGCAACCTGCGGGCGATGGACGCCGCCGCGCTGCGGCTGCGGGACGAGCACGGCATCCTGGTCGTGAAGGCCAGCTACTTCACCTTCTCGCGCCCCGATGGCGTCGCCCTTCCAGAGTCCGAATGGCGTCACGGACTGCACGGCGGCGCGGTCGAAACCGCCATGATGCTGCACCTGTGTCCAGATCTGGTGCGCACCGGCGCCATACAACGCTTCCCGTCCCTGGGTCAGGACCTGGATGGCGCCCTGCGGCGTCTCGGCCCGGAGGGCGAAGCGTCGTTCGCCTGGCTCGCGGGCGATCTCAACCCGCACGGGGTCACCGGCAACGCGCGGCTGGCTGATGCAGAGACTGGACAGCGCCTGGTGGCGCACTATGGGCGGGTGCTTGCCGACATCATTGAGGATGCGCGGGCGTTCCCGCTCGACCGACTGGTCTAAAGTTAGACGGGGCTGCGCCCCGAACCCCCCGCGGCCGCTCGCGGGGCCCCCTCGCCCCACTCCGCGTCCGCGGGGCGCGCAGGTGCGCGCCTTGGCCTTCTCTAGTATCTAGCGGTCAAAGGTTTCGCCGACTACTTGCCGGCGACGGCGCCGGAGAGCATGTCGGCCAGCCAGTGACCGGTCCGGTCGACGTTGGCCCTGACGTAGGGCAGGTTGTGACGATTCAGGGTGCGGTAGAGCGGCAGCCGCTCCACCACGTTGATACCTGCGGCCTGCG
>JADFPE010000251.1 GCA_022562495.1 Acidobacteriota bacterium | reverse complement strand
CCGGCAGCGCCACGACCACGACCCGCACGAGCACCGGCGATCTGCTTCGGGAGCTGGGAGCCGACACGGTCGCGGACGATCAACCACCTCGCTGACCGCATGCCGAAGTCTCGTGCCATCCTCATCGGCGCCGCCGCGATCGTGGTCCTGTCGGCCGCGTCCGGTTACGTCCTGACCGCAGCGACCCGGCAGGCCCCGGCGGCGGTCTCGCCGTCCGCCTCGGTGACGCGTGCCGTTCTGGACCGGTACTGCGTCACCTGCCACAATGCGCGTCTTCCGACGGCTGGACTCGCGCTCGACACCGCCGACCTCGACGACGTCGGGGGCGCGGCGGACGTGTGGGAGAACGTGGTGCGCACGCTGCGCGCCGGCGCGATGCCTCCTCCCGGCCGACCACGACCCGATCAGGCGACCAGGGCCGACCTCGTGTCCTGGCTGGAGACCGCGCTCGACAAAGCGGCGGCGGCGCATCCTAATCCGGGCCGGCCCGCGATCCATCGTCTGAACCGGACTGAATACGTGAACGCCATCCGTGACCTGCTCGGTCTCGAGGTCGATGGCCGATCGCTGCTCCCGGGTGACAACGCGGACGTACACGGGTTCGACAACAACGCGGACATCCTCTCGGTCTCGCCGGTGCTGATGGAGCGATATCTGTCGGCGGCCCGCACGATCAGCCGGCTCGTGGTGGGACGGGCCACGACGCCCGATTTCTACCAGCACCGCGTCCACAAGTGGATGGTGCAGGAAGACCGCATGAGCGAAGACCTGCCGTTCGGGTCGAGGGGCGGCACGGCGGTGCCGTATTTCTTCCCGGTCGACGGCGAGTACGACATCACGATCCGCCTGGCGCGAGACCGCAACGAGCACATCGAGGGCTTGAGCGAGCCCCACGAGCTGGAGCTGTTGCTGGATGGCGCGCGGGTGCACCTCTTCACGGTGGAACCGGCCGACATCCGAGAAGAGCACGCGGCGAATTATCAACCGTCCCAGGACACCCTGGATGCACACCTCACGCTCCGCGTCCCGGTGACCGCCGGCCCGCACACCATCGGCGTCACGTTTCCGAGCAAACCGTCGCTGCTGCTCGAAACCGCACGTCAGCCCTATGAGGCCCACTTCAACTACTACCGGCATCCCCGTATCCAGCCGGCCGTGTACGAGGTCTCGATCGTCGGTCCGTATGATGCAACGGGTCCGGGGGACACGCCCAGCCGCGGCCGCCTGTTCGTGTGCCGGCCGGAGCACCCGGACGAGGACGACACCTGCGCCAGACGCATCCTGTCGACGCTGATGCGACGGGCGTACCGGCGACCGGTGACCGAGGACGACCTGCAGACGCCGTTCGAGCTGTATCAGGCCGCGCGCACCGCGGACGGCGGCGTCGACTTTGACGCGGGCATCGAGATGGGTCTGACCGCCATCCTCGTCAGCCCAGAGTTCCTGTTCCGTATCGAACGGGACCCCGCCGGCGCGGTGTCCGACATGCCCTATCGCATCAGCGATCTGGAGCTGGCCTCCCGCCTGTCCTTCTTCCTGTGGAGCAGCATTCCGGACGACGAGCTGCTGGACATGGCCGTGGGCGGAGCGCTCAGCCAGCCCGCGGTGCTCGAGCAGCAGGTGCGGCGCATGCTGGCCGACTCGCGGTCCGAGAACCTGGTGACCAACTTCGCGGCACAATGGCTGCACCTGCGCAACCTGGACGCGATCACGCCGGACATGCGGCTGTTCCCGGACTTCGATGACAATCTCCGGCAGGCGTTCCGGCAGGAGACGGAGCTGTTCGTCGACAGCGTCCTGCGCGAGGACCGCAGCGTGCTCGACCTGCTGAGGGCGAACTACACGTTCCTGAACGAGCGGCTGGCCAAGCACTACGGCATCCCGCACGTCTACGGCAGCCGCTTCCGTCGTGTCACGTTCGACGAGGGCGGCACACGGGGTGGACTGCTGCGTCACGGCAGCATCCTGTTTGTGACCTCCTACGCCACGCGCACCTCACCGGTGATCCGGGGCAAGTGGATCCTCGACAATCTGCTCGGCGTGCCGCCGCCCCCACCGCCGCCCAACGTCCCGGAGCTGGAAGACACCGCCACGGGCGAACAGGCGCGGTCGATGCGCGAACGGATGGCCGCGCACCGTGCGAATCCGGTGTGCGCGAGCTGCCACAGATTGATGGACCCGATCGGCTTCGCGCTCGAGCACTACGATGCGGTCGGGCGCTGGCGGACCACCGAGGCCGGCGCGCCGATCGATGCGTCCGGCACGCTGTTCGACGGCACGACGTTCAACGGTGTGGCCGAGCTGCAGGAGGTCCTGCTCCAGCGCCCGGCACTGTTCGTCACGACACTCGCGGAAAAGCTGCTGACGTTCGCGACGGGACGGGGCGTCGAGTACTACGACGCGTCGGCCATCCGCACCATCGTGCGTGAGGCGCAGACAGAGGACTACCGCTTCTCGTCGCTCGTCCTGGGGGTCGTGAACAGCATGCCGTTCCAGATGAGGAGAGCATCATGATCATCATGAAGAAGGCACTGCCGCGCCGGACGTTTCTGCGGGGCGTGGGCGCCACGGTGGCGTTGCCGTTGCTCGATGCGATGGTCCCCTCGATGACGGCCCTGGCCCAGACGCCGGCCAGCCCGGTGCGGCGCCTCGGGTTCGTTTACGTCCCGATGGGGTCTGATATCGCCCGCTGGACGCCGCCCGGCGAGGGCGGTGCGCTGAGGGAGCTGTCCATCAGCCTCGGCCCGCTGGGCCCGGTTCAGGATCAGATCACGGTCGTCAGCAACCTGGAGCTGAAGAACGCCTATCCCGGCACGCATGCCACCTCCAACGCCTCGTTCCTGAGCGCGGCCACGGCGAAGTGGACCGAGAGCACCGACTACTACCTGGGCACGACCGTCGACCAGATCGCCGCGCAGCAGATCGGTCAGGACACACAGCTGCCGTCGCTGGAGCTGGCGATGGATGTGCTGGACATGGTGGGACAGTGCGACAACGGCTATGCCTGCGTGTATCAGAACAACCTCTCGTGGTCGTCACCGACGACGCCGCTGCCGGCCGAGGCGCACCCGCGAGTCGTGTTCGAGCGGCTGTTCGGCGAGGGGGGCACCCCCGCGGAACGGCGCGCCGCCCTGGGGAGACGGGCCAGCCTGCTCGACTGGGTGCATGAGGACATCGCGCGGCTGCAGGGTACGCTCGGCGCGTCCGATCGGACCAAGGTCAGCGAGTATCTCGATACGGTCCGTGAGGTGGAGCGCCGCATTCAGCATGCCGAAGCGGACACGCGGGACAACCCGATGCCGGACCTGGATCGTCCCGTCGGTGTCCCGGCCGCCTACGCCGACCACGCGCGGTTGATGTTCGACCTGCAGGTGCTGGCGCTGCGGGCCGACGTCACCCGGGTGATCTCGTTCCAGCTTGCCCGCGAATCGAGCAACCGCACCTACCCCGAGATCGGGGTGCCCGATCCGCACCACCCGATCTCGCATCACGGGAACGTGGCCGAAAAGCTGGCGATGCTGGCCAAGATCAATCAGTTCCACGTGTCGCTGTTCGCCCATTTCCTCGAGCAGCTGGCGTCGGTGCCCGAGGGGGACGGCTCGCTCCTCGACAATGTGCTCTACCTGTACGGCAGCGGGATGGGCAATCCCAATGTCCACAACCACGTGAACCTGCCGATTGTCGTTGCCGGCGGCGGGGGCGGCACGGTGCGGGGGGGACGTCACATCAAGTACGCCGAGCCGGAGCCGATGGCCAACCTGCACCTGACGCTGCTCGACAGTGTCGGTGTCCGTCTGGATTCGTTCGCCGACAGCACCGGCACGATCGACACCATGCTCACCCCGGTTGCCCTGTAGCAGGCTGCCGCACAACAACAGCCTGCGGGCTTCAGGCTATGCGCTGTGGGCTCTGGCCGCTTCGCTGACGCCGGGACGAAAGGGGGCCGCGCCTGTAACCGCGAGGCCCGCAGTCGAGAGACGGTCCTGAAGGGCCTGTCTACCGGACACCACGGACCGTAGGAGACGACATGATGCGCCGCGCATTCCTCGGCAGTTGCCTGATCGTCCCGCTGCTCTGCACGGCGCCGCTGGGCGCCCGGGCCGCCGACGCACCGCTGGCCGATGCCGTACAGGCGATGGATCGGGCCGCCATTGGCAGCCTGCTCGAGGGGTCGATCGACGTGAACGCGTCCCAGGTGGATGGGATGACCGCGCTGCTCTGGGCGACGTATCACGATGACCTGGACATCGTGGGGCGGCTGGTGCGTGCCGGCGCCGACGTGCACGCCTTGAACCGGTATGGGGTGAGCCCGCTGTCGCTGGCCTGTACCAATGCGAACGTCGCCATGGTCGAGCGGCTCCTCGATGCCGGCGCCGACCCCAACACGTCGCTGCCGGGAGGGGAGAGTGTGCTGATGACCGCCGCGCGGACCGGCAGGGTCGGCGCCGTCAGGGCGCTGCTGGCCCGGGGCGCCGACCTGCTCGCCACGGAAGCCAGTCGCGGACAGACAGCCCTGATGTGGGCGGCGGCCGAGGGGCACGTCGAGGTGGTCGAGACGCTCATCGAAGTCGGAGCGGATTTCCGCACCCCGCTCGACTCCGGGTTCACGCCGCTGTTGTTCGCCGTCCGCGAAGGGCAACTCGGGGTCGTGCGGCTGCTGCTGAGGGCGGGCGCGGACGTCAACGAGACCGTCGAGGAGGTGGCGTCCCGAGAGGGGTACCGCGCTGGACGGCCGATCCGGGTCGGCACCAGCCCGTTGCTCCTGGCGGTCACGAACGCGCACTACGACGTGGCGGCCGCCCTGCTCGAGGCCGGCGCCGATCCGAATGTCGATGCGCCCGGATACACCGTCCTGCACATGATGCCCAAGGTCCGCAAGCCGGGTGTCGGTGACAACGATCCGGCGCCCGACGGCTCCGGCGCGATGACCAGCCTCGAGTTCGTGCGGACCATCGCGGCGCACGGGGCGGACCTGAATGCGCGGATGACGCGGCGGCGCAACCTGAACAACACACGACACCACGAGATCGGGTCGACACCGTTCATGCTGGCGGCGCTGGTCGCGGACGCCGAGCTGATGCGGACGCTGGCCGAGCTGGGGGCCGATCCGTGGCTGCCGAATGCCGAGCACAGCACGCCGCTGATGGCGGCGGCCGGCCTGGGGACGCGCTCACCGGGTGAAGACGCCGGGACGGAAGAAGAGGTGCTCGAAGCGGTGCAGGTGGCGTTGGACCTCGGCGCCGACATCGATGCGGTCGACGACCACGGCGAAACAACCATGCACAGCGCCGCCTACAAGAACCTCCCGAAGGTCGTGGAGCTGCTCGCGGCGCGCGGTGCGGATATCGACGTCTGGAGTCAGAAGAACGAGTTCGGATGGACACCGCTCTCGATCGCCCGCGGGTACCGGGTCGGCAACTTCAAGCCGTCGCCGGTGACCGTGGCCGCCCTCGAGCGGGTCATGCGCGCCGCAGGCGTCACGCCGCCGACCGAGGCAGAAGAAGGGGCAGAGGGGGTCGACATCTACGCTCCGAGACGGCCCGCTCCCGAGCCTCCCGCGACGACGCCATCTCAAACTCCTCCGCGCTAGTTGCCGTGGGAGACCCCCCGGCTTTGCCGGGGCGGCCGCCAGCGTTTGACGTATCGGGGAGTCGCGTGAGGAACTCCCCCCGTGAGCCGCTCAAGCATCACGGAAGGGAGTCCTCAATGACGACGTCCCGACGTCTGAATCATACGAAATGGCACTGTCAGTATCGCGTGGTGTTTATCCCGAAGTACCGCAAGAAGGCGATCTACGGGGGACTGCGCGAGCAGCTGGGAGCGGTGCTGCGGCAGTCGGCCCTGCATCGAGAGAGTCGGGTGGAGGACGGGCATCGGCTGGTGGACCATGTACACATGCTCATGTCGATTCCCACCTCATGTCGATTCCCACGAAATCCTCGGTGGCACAGGTGATCGGCTATCTCAAGGGGAAGAGCGCGATCCACATCGCCCGAGAGTTGGGGGATCGGCGGCTGGATCGGTTGCCGTTGGCTTGCGGTTGAGCCGCCCGGCACGACAGATCCTCTGAGGATACGCACGTGCGCTCCCTCGAGGCGCTGCTGTGCCTGAAGCTGGAGTCGTTGACCGTTCGGGCGTAGAATGTCTCCGTTCGCGCCGCAACAGACCATGTCCGTGTCCGTCGGCACTCGCCTCGGCCACTACGACGCAACCCTCCTCATCGACGATGGGGGATCGCCAGGTCTACCGGCCACCGCGCGGCCGCGGACCCACTCGATACGCCTCCGTGTGACGGCGCTGCTCGTCCTCGGAGTCTTCGCCGCCGTCAACATCGCCACGACCGTCTTCAGCCTCGGGGCGTATTGCCTGACGACCTACGGCGGAAACCCGTTCGCCGGCTCCGTGCCGTAGCGACCTGGCCGCGGCCATGGAATAGACAACGTCACGGCCAGTGGCGTCGGATATGAGCAGGGCGAGGACGTGGCACCACACTCGGCGACGACCTGCGACCGCTGCGGTCGGGCGTACGTGCTCTGCTCCGTGAGGACCGGCGGAACAACCCGGCCGTCGCCACCCGCGCCATGTCAGGCCCGTGTGACCGGATGGCCGACTCGCCGGCCGCATCTTCGGCAGTTGCGGTGCCCGGTGACCTATGGCCACCCCCCGGACGGCGACGTGAGTGAGCTTAGTGGCCCCGGTCATAATGACGGTAGCATTCGGCTGGCGATGCATCGCGCCTGGACGGCGTTGCTCCTCGGTCACAAATCCCCCAATTCAGAGCCCCGGACATGCGCCAGGAATTATCGCGACTCTGTCGCCGCTTGTGTAGCCCACAGCACCAGCCTGAGTTCGGTGTGCAGGGAGGTATGCGCCCTTGAAGTGCCATGAATCACCTGAGGCGCCGTTCGTAGTCCTGTTATATATTCCGCATTATTCCGCATAATGTGGCGCGTTCATTCAGTGCTTTCCACCCCCCCGTCA
>JADFPE010000250.1 GCA_022562495.1 Acidobacteriota bacterium | reverse complement strand
CGACAGCGCGGTCGTCTACCCCGGGATGGTGCTGCTCGAGGGCACCAACCTCTCGGAGGGACGCGGCACCACCCGCCCGTTCGAGCTGGCGGGGGCGCCCTGGCTCGACGCACAGCGGCTAGCCGATGCGCTGAACGATTTGCGGCTGCCCGGTGTCCACTTCCGGCCCGCCGAGTTCCAGCCGACGTTTCAGAAACATGCCGGACAGACCTGCGGTGGCTGCCAGCTCCACGTGACCGACCGGACCATCTTCCAGCCGGTCCTGACTGCCGTCGCGCTGCTCCAGGTCTGCCGTGTGCAAGCACCCGACCGCTTCGCGTGGCGTCAGCCGCCCTACGAGTACGAGACCCACATCCCGCCGATCGACATCCTGTACGGGTCGGACCGGCTCCGGCGGCAGCTGGACGACGAGGTGCCCTACACCGCCATCGCCGACAGCTGGGCCGCAGGGCTCGACGCGTTCCGCCCGGTACGCGAAAGCTGTCTGCTGTACTGACGGTGGGGGTCTGTTGCACGAGGGTCCGGTCAACATCGGGCCCGCCTGCTGTGGGCGTCGAGATCGAGGCCGCGCCCGGCCCGCCACAGGCGCGACGAGGCAGAATACAGGGTAGTATTCGACCCGCTGACGGGGAGGCCCAGCACGGAGCGTGCGGGATGCATCGGCGGCCGAATGCCGGCGTCGGTATGCCGCAGGCACCAGTTCGCAGCCGATACGATCGCAGGCCCCTCACAGACCGGTCACCATCATGGCTCGCCGCCCGCTGACCTTTGAACACTCCATCGTCATCACTGCGGCGCCTGACGCCGTGCTGGCGGCGTTCTTCGACCCGGCGGCGCTGACGGTCTGGTGGGATGCCGTCCGTTCGGTGACCACGCCGCGGCCACTTGGGGTCTACGCCATCGAGTGGCGCAACACCCCGTTCAGCGACAAGCTGCTCGGCACGCTGGGAGGGGTGTTCTACGGCACGGTCATGGACTTTCGTCCGCGTCACGAGTTCTTGCTCGCCGACGCGTACTGGCTGCCGCCGCAGGCGGACCCGTTCGGACCGATGGCGCTCGAGGTGACCTGCCGGGTCCAGGGCCCGGCGACCAGGCTCAGGGTGCGGCAGACCGGGTCGGACGACGGGGTCCGGTGGCAGCGCTACTATGCGTTGATCTCCGCCGGGTGGGAAGCGTCGCTCGAGGCACTGAAGCGATATCTCGAACGAGGCGGCAGGGCACCGGGGCGACCCTGATGGTCCGTGCGACCGGCGAGGGGACGGCCGGCTTCGGGAGTACGGGCCTGCAGGCCCGTCGAGGCCGGACGGATGAGACCGATGGGGACATCCGGGACGATCGTCATCGTGGGCGGCGGTGTCGTCGGCTCGAGCATCGCCTATCACCTGCGGCGAGACGGATACGCGGGCCGGGTCGTGGTGGTCGAGCGGGACCCGACCTATGTGCGCGCCTCGTCGTTCCTGGCCATGGGCGGCATCCGCCAGCAGTTCAGCTCGGCGGTCAACATCCAGCTGGCGCAATACAGCACCCGGTTCTACGCCGAGTTCGACCAGGCCCTGCGCCTGCCGGGCCATGTACCCCGCACGAACTTCCGCCAGCGCGGCTACCTGTTCCTCGTTGACGACGCGTTGACGGACCGATTCGAGGCACGTGTCGAGCGGCAACGCCGGCTGGGAGCGCACGTCGAGCGTCTCACCCTCGACCAGCTCCGCGCCCTGGTCCCCGGCGTTCGGCTCGATGACCTCCGGTTCGGGGTGTTCGGCCCGGACGACGGCTACGGCGAGCCACGGGAGGTGCTGGCGGGGTTTCGCGCCGCGGCCGCCGCGGCAGGCGCCGAGTACCTCACCGCCGAGGTCGTGGACCTCACCCGTCGGTCCGGTCGGGTGACGGGCGTCGTGCTCGATGGCGGCGAGCGCGTGCCGGGTGACGCGGTGGTCAACGCGGCCGGGCCGTTCGCGGCCCGTCTCGGGGCGATGACGGGCGTCGACCTGCCGATCCAGCCGGTGCGTCAACAGCTCTTCCGCTGCGCGCTGCCGGTGCGATGGCCCTATCGGTTTCCGATGGTCATCGATCCGACCGGCGTCCACTGGCGTCACGACGACCCGGACACCGAGTCCGCGCCGGACCGGCTGGTGGTCGCCTGTACCAGGCTGGACGAGCCGCCCGGCGAAAACTTCGAATGCGATCTGTCGCGCTGGGAGTCGGACTTCCGGCCGCCGCTGGTGCGGCGGGTCCCGGGCCTCGAGCCGCTCGAGCTGATCGAGGGCTGGGCCGGGCTCTACGCGATGACCCCGGACCACAACCCGCTACTCGGCGAGCACCCGGCGGCGCCCGGCTTCTTCCTCGCCAACGGTTTCAGCGGCCATGGACTGATGATCGCCCCTGCGGTCGGCAAGGTGCTGTCGGAGCTCATCCGCACCGGTCGGGCGGACACGGTCGACGTGCGCTGCTTCGACCCCGGTCGATTCGACCGGGGCGAGCTGGTGCACGACGAGGCCATGATTTAATCCTTCGTATAATCCCTTCCGATGCATATCGTCGCGCCAGAGATCGAGCGCTACCTCGCGTCACTCGACCCGGTCGATCCCCTGCTCGCGCGTGTCGCGGCGGAGGGCGCCGACCTCGACCTGCCGATCATCGACACCACGGTCGGCCGGTTCCTCGAAGCGATGGTGCTCGCGACCGGGGCGCGGCAGGTGCTCGAGATCGGCACCGCCAACGGCTACTCCGCGTTGTGGCTGGCCCGTTCGCTTCCGGCAGACGGCCGGCTGTTCTCGATCGAAATCGATCAGAGGCGCGCGGCCATCGCCCGCGGCCATATCGAGGAAGCCGGGCTCACCGATCGCGTGAGCGTGATGGTGGGTGATGCGGCTCGGATGGTACACAAGGTCGAGGGCCCCTTCGACCTGATCTTCAACGATGGCGACAAACGGCAGTACGGCCCGCTTCTCGACCGACTGGTGGCATTGCTCCGCCCGGGCGGGGTACTGATCACCGACAACATCCTGTGGGACGGTGAGGTCGTACCGGGGCTGGTGACGCCACCACGCCGGTCACCTGACGAGACCGCGGCGATCGCCGCCTACAACCGCCGGCTGGCGGGGGACCCGCGACTCGTCACGAGCTTCCTGCCGGTCCGTGACGGCGTGGCGATGTCGGTCCGCACACGCGCACCCGATGGAGCATCCAATGACGCCTGACGACTGGCTCGTCGCCGCCAAGACGGACGCCGACCGCCGGGGCCTGCCCGAGCTGAAGCCGCTGCTCGACGCCCTGAACGACGCCACACGCGCCCTTCGGGCCGCCAGCTGGAACCGTCACGCGGCCGGGCCACCGTCCGCGGTCGACGCGGCGGATCGGGCGACGAGATCTGACGACCCACGATGACCACCGGCTGGTGCGACCACCCGATACATCGGCTGGCCACGGCGATCGACACGCGTGCGGTCTCCGTGCGGGAGGTGGTCGAGGCGACCCTCGCCCGCATCGCCGACCGCGACCGGTCGCTGCGGGCGTTCACGACGGTGCTCGGCGACAGCGCCCGTGTCGACGCCGAGGGGGCCGACCGGGAGATCACCGCCGGCCGCTATCGCGGACCGCTGCACGGGGTGCCGGTATCGATCAAGGACCTGATCGACGTCGTCGGGGTCCCGACGACCGCCGCCTCGCGGGTGACGGGGCGCGCCCCGGCGGGGTCCGACGCGCCGGTGGTGGCGCGGCTCCGAGCTGCCGGCGCGATCCTGATCGGCAAGTGCAACCTCCACGAGTTCGCCTTCGGCACCACCGGGGAGGACTCGTCCTTTGGCCAGACCCTCCACCCATGCGACCCCACCCGGTCTCCCGGCGGCTCGAGCGGCGGCTCGGCCGTCTCGGTCGCCGCCGGGATGGCATTCGCAACGCTTGGCACAGACACGGGCGGGTCGATCCGGATTCCGGCCGCCGCCTGCGGCCTGGTCGGTCTGAAGCCCACGTTCGGCGAGGTGTCCTGTGACGGCGTCGTGCCGCTCGCCCCCAGCCTCGACCATGTCGGCCCGTTGACCCGCTGCGTCCGGGACGCGCGGATCGTCTTTCACGCCATACGCGACCGCCAGGAGGTCGAATCCGCCTCCACACACGGCGCCGTCCGGACGCTCGGGTGTCCCCGGCCCTACTTTCTGGACCGGCTCGACGACGAGGTGCGCGCGGTGTTCGAGCGGGCGCTCTCACGACTCAGCGACGCGGACTGGACCGTGGAGGACACCCCGGTGCAGCACGCGCACGATGCAGCGACGATCTCCCTGCACCTGGTCCTCCCGGAGGCGGCTGCCATGCACGCCGCCACACTGGAGCAGCAGCCCCAGGACTACACGCCCGCCGTACGACTTCGGCTGGAACTGGGACGGTACGTGCGGGCGGAAGACTACGTGCGGGCGCAGCACGGCCGGGCGGTGCTGGGTCGAGCGGTTGACGCGGCGCTTGCGGGACGCGATGCCCTGGTGCTGCCGTCGCTGGCGATCCCCGCGCCGCCACTCGGCGCCACCACCGTGGAGGTCGGCGGCGAGACCGCATCGTTACGCGGCGTCATGCTGCGGCTGACACAGCTCTTCAACGCCACCGGGCATCCCGCCGTCTCGATCCCGTGCGGGCTGACCAGCACCGGGCTGCCGTGCGGGTTGCAGCTCGTGGGGCACCGGCACCAGACGGACCACCTGCTGGATGTGGCCGAGGCGGTCGAGACGGCGCTGGCCGGCTAACAGTCCGGAGCTCACTACGCAGACATCCGTGGGGCAAGGCGTCAGCGTGGCCTCGCCGGCCTGAAGGTGCTTGCTACCTCGGCAATGGTCCCGTGGCGCCCCACCCCGCACCTCGGCCGAGGCCCACGCCGGATCGGGGTGGCAGGCCCTCTCTCCACGGCCGCCCCGACCCCCGTAGCCAGCCGGCCTCGGGGAGCGGCCGCGGTGATGCTCACCCCGTCGCGTCGCTGGTGCCGCCGACGTTCTGACGCAGCGCGTCGTAGCCCATGCCCTGCGGGCTCCCGCTCTCGACCGGCAGTCCCTTCTGTTCCCACCCGTCGTCGACCACCTGGCCGGTGGCGGGGTCGCGGAAGCCGCCGAAGCCGCCCTTGACGTTCATGGCGCTGCCGTAGCCCGCCGCAGTCAGCATCTGCACCGCCCTGGAAGACCGGCCGCCGACCTGACACCCGATCAGCAGCTTGGCGTCGCTCGCGTAATTGGCCTGCATCACGGCCAGGAACTCCGGGTTCGGCGTCATCTGCCCGGTCTGGCTGTCGCGGTGCAGCAACGGCACGTTGTGCGCACCTTCGGGATGCCCGTTCTCGTACTCGGGCACCGACCGCACATCGACGTAGGTGTACCCACCGGTCGTCTGCAGCTGATGCGCCTCTTGCACGCCGACATCTTTGATACTCATACGGGACTCCTTTTGGTCATGGTAACGAAGCTCAGCCCCAAACCGATGAGACCTGTGGAGAGATGCCCTGCGTTACGAGTGTTCCCCTCGCGAGGTTCGCAACTCGTCCCACGAATCGCGCCCCTGAGCTGGCGTCACGCATCCGGAGTTCGATACTATCTTCCGTTCGCCTGTCCGGGCAATCCTGCGCTGTCAACGACCTCCTCCATGATCGCCAGATTCTTCCACACCTGGGAACGCCGTCTGGTCGCCGTCGACACCGACCGGGTCGTCCGCCCGTTCGAGTGGGGTGTCGAGTGGGTCGACGGGACGACGGACCTGAGCACCGACCCCGCGGACCATCTCGAGCGATGGGCGACCCGGACGTTGTCCGACACCGCCTGGTTCTCGACCGCGCCCTGTCACGACTATGAGATGCGGGACGACCGGCTCACGTTCCCCAGCGAAATCGAGACACCGCACACCGAGAACAACACCGTACACGCGCGGTATTTTGCGGCCGCGCAGGGGTCGGGCCGCCGCCGCGCGACCCTGGTGCTACCGCAGTGGAACGCCGACGCCAACGCACACGTCGGGTTGTGCCGCCTGCTGGCGCGGGTCGGCATCAGCGCGCTGCGGCTGAGCCTGCCGTATCACGACGCCAGGATGCCGGCCGAGTTGCAGCGCGCCGACTACATCATGAGCGCGAACATCGGCCGGACCCTCCAGGTGAACCGACAGGCGGTGCTCGACGCGCGCCGCGCCATCGCCTGGCTGGCCGCGCGCGGCTATGACCGGGTCGGCATTCTGGGCACCAGCCTCGGGTCCTGTCTGGCGATGCTCACCGCCGCGCACGAGCCGCTCATCACAGCCGCGGCACTCAATCACATCTCTCCGTACTTCGCCGACGTGGTCTGGGAGGGACTGTCCACCGCGCATGTCCGCGCCGGGCTCGATGGGGCGATCGACCTGGACCTGCTGCGGCGTTTGTGGCTGCCGATCAGTCCGCACCCGTATGTGCGTCGCCTTCGGGACATCCCGGTGCTCCTGGTCTACGCTCGCTACGATCTGTCGTTTCCGGTCCGGTTGTCCCGCCAGCTCATCGCGGACTTCGGGCGACACGGCATCCGCCACGACGTGAGGGTGCTGCCGTGCGGTCACTACACCACCGGGAAGGCCCCGTTCAAATGGATGGACGGTTACATCCTGGTCCAGTTCCTACGACGACATCTGTAGGGGCAGGCTGCTGAAGCACCTCCGCCTGCAGGCTTCAGGCTACTGGCTGCAGGCGCTCCTGTGGTGGGCGCCCCTCAACCAGATGGCGCCAGCCGACTCGTCGGAGGCAAGGGGTGTCCCTGACGAGGCCTGTCGTACCCTGGGCAAGATGAGCAGCGTGAGCGTCTGGAGCCCGCGGTTGGAAGGCGGCCAGGGCGCGGAGTGGGGCGATGGGGCCCCGCGAGCGGCCGCGTAGGGTTCGGGGCGCAGCCCCGTCTAGGTTTCCGGGCGGGGCATCCCGTCCGGCGGCGTTGCTTCGTCGGTCACAGCCCGCCTGGCTGCTCCCTCCTCGCGCCTGGCCAGCCGGGCGCCGCGCTCCGGAAACCGCGATCAAAGGCGGGCAGGG
>JADFPE010000249.1 GCA_022562495.1 Acidobacteriota bacterium | reverse complement strand
ACCATCGACAGCCTTCCGGTGACGTTCCAGGTCGATGCGAGCCGACCCGACGGCAGCGACCCGATGCGGCTCCTCTCGCAGACACTGACCACGCCGGAGCGGTGGGAACGGCGGCGGCTCGATCTCGGCGCGCTCGCGGGCCAGACGGTGCGGATCTCGCTGTCGCTCGCGGCTGACGCCGACGGGGCGATCGGCTTCTGGGGCTCGCCGGTCGTGCGGAACGACGGGGCGCGTCCCGAGGCGGTGGCACAGGAGCAGCCCGCCTCATCGGCCGGGTCACTCGGCGTCCGACCGCGCGGGGTGATTCTGATCCAGGTCGACACGCTGCGGCGCGACCATCTCGAGGTGTACGGCTACGAGCGTGAGACCGCGCCGGTCCTGACGCGGTTGGCGGCGGAGGGGGTGACGTTTCGACGTGCCACGGCCCAAGCCACCTGGACCAAGGTCTCGACACCGTCAACCATGACGTCGCTCCACCCGCTGTCACACGGCGTGCGCGACTTCGCCGACCGGCTGCCGGCGGGCGCCGAGACCCTGGCCGAGCAGTACCGCGCTGCCGGCTACGCGACGCTGGCGTACTCGTCGGTGCTGTTCACCGGGCAGTTCAGCAACATGCACCAGGGGTTCGAGGAGCTCCACGAGTCGGGGTCGGCCGATGTGAGCCCCTCGAGCAAGACGGCGCGCGAGTACATCGACCGGCTCAGCGCGTGGCTCGGCACACACCGCGACGTGCCGTTCTTCGTCTTCCTCCATCTGTTCGACCCCCACGATCCGTTCGAGCCGCGCGAGCCCTACGCGACGATGTGGGCCGACCCGGCGCACAAGGCAGAGCACGAGGAGCAGCTCGAGGCGCTGCGGGAGCATATCGCGAACCCAATATTGCGGCAGTTCGGGATGCCGGACCGGCGGGCGTTCGAGGCGGCCGAGATCGACCCGGAGGCGTTCGTCAGCTACGACCAGGACTGGTACGACGGCTCAATTCGTGGGATGGACGTCGAGCTGGGCCGGCTGGTCGAGCGGCTCCGGGCCCTGGGCCTGGACGACGACACGCTCATCGTCTTCATGAGCGACCACGGCGAGGAGTTCCTCGAGCACGGCCGCATGTTTCATGGCCAGACTGTCTATGACGAGCTGACGCAGGTCCCGCTCATTATGCGATGGCCCGGCGCCATCCCAGCGGGGGTGGTCGTCGACGAGAACGTCCAGCTCATCGACATCATGCCAACGCTGCTCGACCTGAGCGGGCTGCCCCACCCCGAGGGGCTGCAGGGCCGGAGCCTGCTGCCGTTCGTGGCGGGCGACGATCGTGCGATCGCGGCGTGGGTGACACGCCCCTCGTTCTCCGAGAAGGCGCCGACCAGCGGCGGCGCCGCGCCGCCGCCGGCCGACACCGAGTCCTACGCGGTCATCGACGAGGACTGGTTGTTGATCCACAACCGGGCGCGCGACGACGACACTCCGGAGTTCGAGCTCTACGACGTGGCCACCGACCCGCTCAACCTGACCAACGTGGCCGACGCGCAGACCGAGGTCGTCGCACGGCTGGCACGCGAGCTGGACCGCTGGCACCGCATCGCCGAGCAGGCGCGTCTCCCCGACGACGCGGAGGCGACGGCAGGACTCAGCCAGGAACAACTCGAACGGCTGCGCAGCCTTGGTTACATCCGGTAGGTGCAACGGGGTCGGGAGTGTTTCTCGCGTGACTCGGGCTCGAGCCTGCGACGGAGACGAGTGTGGTGGGGTCGGCCGGTCGGAGTTCGCAGGCTCCTGCGGGACTCACGTGGCGGGGATCAGGGAGCGGCGCGCAGAGACCACACGTGTCTGAAGCCCGAAGCCACCAGCCCGAGGGCGGCCGACGTCGTTCAGCCGCCTGCCTCGTGGCCCCGTTCGACATCACGGGGGCATTCGGCCGGCGATCCATCCCGGCTGGCGGCGTTGTTCCTCCCAGAAATCTTGGCCGATATGCTCGGTCGTCGCGCCTTGCCAGCCCGGCGCCTCGTCGTCCTCAGTGCGTCACCGTCATGACGAACGGGACCACTCAGCTCTCGTCCGGCGGCCCGTCGACGACCCTGCCGTCGAACAGGTGAATCCCCCGCTCGGCGTGCTCCGCGTAGCGCGGGTCGTGGGTGACCATGCAGATCGTCGAGCCCTCGGCGTGCAGCCCGGCGAGCAGCTCCATCACCGCCCCGCCGTTCTTCGAGTCGAGGTTCCCGGTCGGCTCGTCGGCAAGCAGGATCGACGGCTGCCCACAGACGGCGCGGGCGACGGCGACCCGCTGCTGCTGACCACCCGAGAGCTGGCTCGGCAGGTGTTTCGCGCGGTGGGCCATCTCCACTTTCTCGAGCGCCGCGGTCACCCGTTCCTTCCGTTCGGCCGGTCGCATGCCGCGATACGTCAACGGCAGCTCGACGTTCTCGTAGACCGAGAGGTCTCCGATCAGATTGAAGCTCTGGAAGATGAAGCCGATCTCCCGGTTCCGGGTGCGAGCGCGCTCGGACATCTTGAGATTTGCCACCGATTGCCCGTTCAGCTCGTATTCTCCTTCTGACGGCGTGTCGAGCAGCCCGAGAATCGACAGGAGCGTCGACTTCCCGCAGCCAGACGGTCCAGAGATGGCGACATATTCGCCGTTGTGGATCTCGAGGTCGACCTCTTCGAGGGCGTGTGTTTCGATCTCATCGGTCAGAAAGACCTTGGTCACCTTGTGGAGATGAATCAGTGGCGGTGTCGCATCGCTCATGAGATTGGTCCTCGTCAGTTCAGCCGAACCCGATCGAACGCGTCCCACTGGGACATATCCGACAGCACGACCTGATCGCCCGGCTGCAGCCCCTCGAGCACCTCGATATCGTTGACCGAGCTCCGGCCGAGGCTGACCCGTGTCCGCACCGCATGGTCGCCTTCGGGATCGAGCTTGAACAGGCTGACCACGCTATTCTCCTGTCCGAACACCGGGCGCCCTACGTATATGACGTTTTCCAGCCGTTCGAGTTCAATCGTCCCGTCCACGGTCAGATCCGGCCGGGCGCCGCGAGGCAGCGCTCCGTCGAGCGCGACATCCACCGTGACGGTGCCTTGCTGCACCGACGGGTCGATCCGGATCACATGTCCAGGGATCACGCCGTTCCGCGTATCGATCAAGGCCGGCTGGCCAATCTGGATGTCTTTGGCCTGTGTTTCGGCGATCCGAAGCTCTGCCATCAGCTGTGTCGGGTCGCCCACGCGCGCGAGATTGGTGCCCGGCGTGACGCTCTGGCCCTCCTCGAGCGGCACCTCCTGCAGTATGCCGGTATTGCCGGCCCTCACCCGCAGGTCGCTCACCTGGTCTTTCCGGAGCTGATAGATCGTCCGCAGCCGGTCCACATCCGCCTGCTCGGCCGCGAGTGTCGCTCGCATCAAGTCGGTCTGGATCGCCAGACGCTCCTGTTCAATTTTGCGGCGCGTCTCCAGCACGGTGGCTTTCGACTGCGACTGCCGCAACTGGATCTGCGACACCAGTCCGTCGGCGGCGAGCTCTTCGTCGGCTTCCGCCTGTAGCGCCGCCTGGCTGAGGTCCGCCTCGACAATGGCGAGGCCCGCCTGCTGTGTGAGCAACTGGCTTTGGAGCTCCACCTCCCGGCTCTCGTACCGCGCCAGCGCGGCATCGAGCTGTAACCGGGCTTCGAGGGCTTGCTGCTCGAGCTCAGGGTTGCTCAGCTCGACGATGATCGTGTCTGGTGTAACCTCGGCACCCGGGCGGATCACGATCTGCTCCACCGTGCCGCTGGTGATCGCCGTAATCCAGCGGATCTGCTCCGGCACAAGTGTGCCGGTGCCACGAACCTGCCGCAGCATCGAGCCGCGCTCCACCGTGTCCATGTAGACCGTGTCCCGATCCACGCGCGGCGCGGCCGGTTCCAGGCGCGACACACCCACGGTGATCAGGATGACCACCACCGCGAACCCGGTCCCGTACACGATGCGGCGGATCCTCTTGGCTCGCGCGATGTCTGGACGGGCTATGTCCATGTGTTCGTTCCCTTACGCGGTCGGGCTCTCCTCATGCTACCCGACCGCCGGACAGACCGATTAGACGGATCTGCAACCGCGAAAGTTTGCCGCGCCAGGTCCGGAGACGCCGCACAATGGCAAGACGCCGGCTCCGTCACGCCCCCACAATGCCGGCCACCGCCGCCGACAGCCGCACCCAGTGCGCGGTCTCGTCCTTCAGCTGACGGCGTCCCCGGGCAGTCAGCGCATAGAACTTCGCCTGACGGTTGTTCTCCGATGTGCCCCACGTGGCGCGGATCCAGCCCTGCTGCTCCAGCCGATGGAGGGCGGGATAGAGCGATCCCTGGTTCACCTGCAGCACATCCTGCGACATCTGCTGGATCCGTTGCGACACGCCCCATCCGTGCCGCGCGCCGGTGGCGAGCGTCTTCAGAATCAGCAGGTCCAGCGTGCCCTGCAACAGGTCGGTCTTGGTCTTGCTCAATGTCACTCTCCTAGATGATCTACAAGACTATGTCTCGATCTCTTGTCGACCGTCAAGGGGACGGCGGCCGCTGTCTGCACATGCTTTCCGATGACCCCTTGACACGTCGTCGGCAAGATGCTAATTTTTCAGCACAGTTGTTTTTTTAGCACCTTCGAGGTCCGTCATGCACCCACGCGGCAGCGAATCAACCGGCGAGGGAAAGGGCACGACACGGATGCCCCGCCCGTCGCACAACCAACTTGCCCGTCGCGAACGTCAAATCATGGAGATCGTGTATCGGCTGGGTCAGGCGACCGCGGCCGAGGTGCAGTCCGAGCTGCCCGACCCGCCGAGCTATTCCGCCGTGCGGGCGCATCTGCGGATTCTGGAAGAGAAGGGGCACCTCCGACACGACCAGGAGGGCACGCGCTACGTTTTTCAGCCCACGGTGGCGCGTCACCGCGCCAGACGGTCGGCGTTGAAGCAGGTGGTGCAGACGTTCTTCGAGGGCTCCGCCGAGCAGGCGGTCGCCGCCTTGCTCGACATGTCGCACTCGAAGCTCTCCGCGGACGATCTCGATAGACTCTCCGGCCTCATCGACAGGGCCCGGAAGGAAGGACGGTAGCCGTGCATCAACTCAGTCTTCTCATCGTGCCGGCCGACGCCTGGCTGGTGGCGCTGGTCGAGACCAGCCTCCGCCTCTCGGTCATCCTGCTCGTGGCAGGCGCCATTGCGCTGGGGCTCCGGCGCTCGTCGGCGAACCTGCGGCACCTGGTCTGGGCGCTCGCGCTCGCCGGGGCCATAGGCGAGGTCCAGCCGGGCCTCGGCCCCCTCGCGAAAGGCTTCGCCGCGGGCGAACCAGCCGGCCACGATGTCGTCGAAGTCGGCACGCAGCAGCCGGACGTTGTATTCGCGGTCGAGCTCCGCGTTGCTCAGGGTTCCGTTCGCCGTCATGGCCGGTGCTCTGGCATGGCCGGTCCTCTGGGTCGCCTATTGGGCCGCCGTCCGGGCGACCGCATGATCCGGCCAGGCGATGCCGCGCGCCCGCCTGAACGGCGCCATGACCTCGGCCGCGAACATTTCCATGGCGTCCAGCACGGCCTCGTGATCGGGGCCATAGTCGAACCACAGAAGGAATTGGTCGACGCCCAGCTCCTCGTACTCGTGGAGCTTCTCGAGGCACTGCGCTGGCGTGCCGATGATCATGTTGTCGAACACGTCCTGCTCGCTGGGCTCTGTGTCGAGCGGCACGGGCTCGATGTAGCCGCGCGAGGCGGAGGCGAAGTCGAAGTGATGCAGGCGCTGATTGAGCCGGTGGTTGATCAGCATGGGCTCGATGGACCTGCGCGCCTTGCTCTCGGTCTCGGCGACCATGACGCCGCGCATGATGGCGAGCTTCTGGACGCCGCGCTCGTTGCCAGCCTTCTCGCGGGCCTCGTGGAAGCGCTCCGCCACGTCGCGAACGAAGCTCATGGGACGCAGGAAGGGCCAGTTCACCGCGTGGTACCCGCGCTTGGCGCAGAACTCGATGGACGCCGGCGACATCGCCGCGTACCAGATTTCGGGATGGGGCTTCTGGATCGGACGCGGCCAGACGTAGCTGGTGTCGATGTCGTAGTATTTGCCGTGAAATTCGAACCCCTCATCTTCGCTCCGCCACGCCAGCTCGAGGATATCGAGGGCTTCGAGGAACTGTTCGGTGGCCGTCGCGAAGGGTATTTCCAGGCGCTGGAATTCATACTCGTAGGCGCCCCGGCCGACCCCCAGCAGCAAGCGCCCGTCGAGCAGGACATCGGCCAGCGCCAGCTCGCCGGCGGCGATCAGCGGGTGCCGGTAGGTCAGCAGGTTGACCATCTGGCCGATCGGGCAGGACACCTGTTGGCCGTAATGGAGGCACAGCATCAACCCGCTGGGCGCCTGCATGAAGTGGATCAGGTGGTGCTCGGGGATCCAGATGCAGTCGTAGCCGAGCCGGTCCACCGCCTTCGCCTCGATCAGCTTCTCTTCAAAAAGCGACCGGCCGTAATACTCCGGTGGGTGGATTCGCATATGCGAAATGAAGACCGAGAACTCCATGGTTCTACATCACATCGTGGTTGTCGAAGATGAAGACCTGGGTGTCCTCGGGCGCGAAATTCGCCAGATCGGCGACCGCCGCCTGGCTTTCGGGTGACTCCAGCGCCTGGTGCAGGGCCTCGATCGAGTCGAAATTGAGCTGCGCCACCAGATGATAGGGGCCTTCGCCCTGGGGGGTCGATACGGCGCCCTGGTTGACGACGAAACTTCGCAATCCCGGTATCTTCCGCGTCAAGTCGGCGTGAACGCCAAAATAATGCTTGTCGAACGCCTCGGGGTCCGTCGGATGGGGGTATAGAACGAGAATTTGAGCCATTTCCTGCTTCCCGGTTGCCGGAGATGAGGCAGGCTCCACTATCTCTCACGCCCGCACAAGGGTTTAATCGCGAACCCGATACAGCGACAATGGATGCGTCGACGGCGAATGCCGGCGGAAGCCGACGGCGCCGGGGCAGCCCGTGGATATGATGGATAAGGGTG
>JADFPE010000248.1 GCA_022562495.1 Acidobacteriota bacterium | reverse complement strand
CCCTGCGCGGGCTGACGCTCGGAGCGGTCGACCAGCTGCGGATCGCGGAGAACGGACAACCGGCGGTCGATGCCAACAGTCGGGTGCTGATCCAGGCGACCGGCCATACGGCCAACGGCACGCACACCTCCGTGGAGGTGATGCTCGTCCCGGCCCCGCCGCTGGCGATCGTCAGCAACGGCGACCTGACGGTGGAGGGCAACGCAGACGTGCAGGGCACGAACGGCCACGTGCACTCGAACGCCGCCCTCGAGGTTGGTGGCAACGCCGACATCGACGGCAACGCGACCGCCAGTGGAGGCTACACGGAGAACGGCAACCCCGATGTCGGCGGCTCGACCAGCGGGTCGGCGAGGTCGCTCTACGTCATCGACGTCCATGCGGCCGACTACCGCTATCTGGCCGACCTCGTCCTCACCATCGGCGGCGTCATCACCGACCTGATCGGCGGTGTCATCTGCGATGCGTCGGCCGATGCCGGAGCCTGTGAGACAGCCGGGTACACGTGGCGGTATGACGGTGCGGCTGGATGGAGCGCCAACTCGCTGGGCGCCAATGCCGACAACCGGACCTTCTACGCCGAGACGGACCTGACGATCACCGGCAACATCGGCACGGTCGGCAACCCCTGGAACCTGACGCTGATCGCGGAGGGCAACATCGACATCAGCGGCAACGGTACGATCGAGGCGGACAGCCCGGGCCTGCTGTTCGTCACTGATCAGGATCTGCATTTCATCGGGGGCAAGGACCAAGTCGGTGCCGAGGCCCAGATCCTGATCCGGGAGCAGGTGTTCCTGGGCGGGAACGTCTCGCTACGCGGCGAGCTGATCATCGAGGACGCCGCCCAGATCAGCAGCCTCGTCACCAGCAGCCGCATCGGTGGGAACGTCACCGTCACCAACAACGGCACGCTCATCGGCACTAGCTTCAGGGTGGGTTCCTGGCGAGAGATCTAGGAGCCCGCGCCTTCACCACCCCCCACCAGCGGCTGCCCGCCTCCGGTCCCCGGCGCGTGCGCGTGACGTCTGAAGCCGGCGAAGCCCTCCGGCGTCTCCTGTCTCCTGACTCCTGACTCCTGCCTCCTTGGGGCGGACGCTCTATGGCAGCCCGAGTTGGTCGGCCAGGTCGTTGAAATCGGTCGCGTTCACGTCGAACGACGGGTCCGGTGTCGTGTCGATCTCGCGGTCGGGACCATACTCCAGCGGTCTCGGCACGTAGGCGGTCTTGAAACCGATCGCCGCGGCAGCCCGCAGGTCACCCTTGTGCGCCGCCACCATCATGACCTGCGCCGGTTCCAGCCCGAGCAGGTCGGCGGCGGTGAGATACACCTCCGGGTCCGGCTTGTACTGGTGCGCGAGCTCGGCCGAGAGGACGGCGTCCCACGGCAGCCCGCTGTGCTTGGCCATGTTCACGAGCAGCGCCACGTTGCCGTTCGACAGTGTCGCCAGGACGTAGCGGGTGCGCAGCCGGGTGAGACCTGACACCGTGTCAGGCCACGGTGACAAGCGGTGCCACACGCGGTTGAGGTCATCACGTTCCGCCTCGGTGAGCGCCGCCAACCCGAACTCGGGAATCAACCCGTCGAGAATCATCCGGTGCAGATCGTCGATCCGGGTCCATGGCAGCTCGCCGCTCCGGACCCGGCGCATGGCGGGGCCATACCCTGCCCGCCATGCGTCGGCGAACCGCGGCCAGTCGACCTCGATTCCCGTTCGCGCGGTGAGCTCCTCGCCCTCGCGCACGATCGACGATCGCCAGTCGACCACCGTACCGAACACATCGAAGGTCATCGCCTTCACCATCGCGAGCCGGTCCGGGTCCGGTTGCGCGCGAAGAGGCGACCCGGATACCGTCGCGAGCACACCGGCAAGCGCGACCGTGGCGGTCAGGGTCCCGCGGGAGACGAGGGCGGATGTGGTCATGGTCACTCCATGATGACGATAGTGCCGAGAAATCCGAGGGTCAGGGCGTCGAGGTGGTCATGATACGTGCAGGTCTGCGCCGTCACGACGTTACCGGTCTCCTCGCAGTCGGTGGTGACCGTCCCGCGTCGCACCGTTCGTCGAGATCGACGCCGCGCACGGCCCCTGCACGACGTGACGCGGGAGCATACCGGCAGATATCGACCCCGCTGACTGGACGCCCAGCACAGCCCCTTGGCGGATGCAACCGGACCCGGTCGTGCGTGGAGCAGATCTGTCAGAGTAACATTCTGGTGGCTCGCAGTCCGTGATACAAGTCCAGCGTTGCACCACGACCGGTGATGCGTGTGCCTCACCCCGCAACACCTGGACCCCATCCACTGCGGGACGCGGTTGGTAGGACCATTGGAGCCATCGCCGCCAGGTCCGTCCGCGGCGCTCTGTCGGCCACGACGCATGCTGCTCGGAACTCTCATCGACGGCGCTGAGGCTGGCTGGGGACACACACCGCCCGACGACCGTGTTGTCGACCGGGAGATGGTCCAGCGGATGGCCGAGGGCGACCCGGAGGCGCTGGCCGCGGTCTACGACCGCCACATCCGCTCGGTGTTTGGTCTGGCGATGCGGGTCCTCCAGGACCAGGGTGATGCGGAGGACGTGGTGCAGGAGGTCTTCTCCCAGGCCTGGACCCAGGCAAAGCGCTATGACGCGACGCGTGGCTCGGTGGCGTCCTGGCTGCTGATGATGTCACGCAGCCGGGCCATCGACCGACTCCGGTCCAGACGGGCCACGCCGGACTCGGCACCGATCCCGCACGACGCGGCGGTCGTCGAGCTGCCGGACCCCGCGCGTGACGCCGAACACGGCGTCCTGACCGTAGAGTCGGCGGCGCGGCTGCGGGTGGCGCTGACCTCGTTGCCGCTGACCCAGCGTGTCGCGATCGAGCTGGCCTACTTCGAGGGGCTGACACAGACGCAGATCGTCGAGCGGCTCGAACGGCCGCTCGGCACCGTCAAGACCATGATCCGCACCGGCCTCCTGCAGCTGCGCGAGGCCCTGGACAGCGAATGAACAGGGTGCTCCAGATGCTCCGTCTCCCGCTGCCTGCCATGAGCGGAGCCCGCGTTGTCGAAGCGGGAGAAGAGGGAGAGGGCCAGGGGCACTCGCGCACGAGACCATGAGCGACCTGCGGCACGCACCGTTCGACGAGCTGGCGGCGCTGTACGCCGTGGGGGCGCTCAGCGAGGACGACCGGACCGCCTTCGAAACGCATCTCGAGGTCTGCCTCGAGTGCGTGCGTGAGGTCACGTCGCTGCTGCCCGTGACGCACGCGCTCGTCCACGGCACCCCGCCGCTCGATGCGCCGGCTCCGCTTCGCGCGCGCGTGCTGGGTCAGGTCACCGGTACGACGCCGCGCGACACACGACAAGGGGCATCCTCGCCACTCGATCCGTTAGGTTCCACGCGCGACGCGCCGGAGACGCTCACGCCCTTCGTCACGCCGCGGAGGCGAGGCCCCGGAGCGCTCTTCTGGCTGGCCGCCACCCTGCTGATCGCGGCGGCTAGCGCCGGCGGCTGGCGTGTGGCCGAGCTCGACCGTCAGGTCCAGGACCTCCGCGCAGCCCTCAACGCCGCGACCAGCCTCACCGAGCGCGCCGAGGCCCAGATGGAGGCGGCGCGGACAGCCACGGCCGAGCGCGAGGCGGTGCTCGCCATCGTCACCGGTCCCGACGTCCAGTACCTGGATCTGGCGGGGCAACCGCTCGCGCCCCGCGCCTCGGCGCGTGCCCTGTGGAACACGGCGGCCGACATGGTGTTCATCGCAACCGGTCTGCCGGCGCTGCCGGCCGGCGACGTCTATCAGCTGTGGTTCGTCTTGCCGGATGCGCCGCTGAGCGCGGCGCTGCTCGAGCCGGATCAGGATGGGGAGGCCACGGTCATGCTCGTGGTTCCGGATACCGTGACACTGCCGGCGGTGATGGCGATGACGGTCGAGCCGGCGGGCGGGGTACCGGCGCCGACCGGCGATCTCTATCTCCTGGGACAGCCGACGGAGTGACACACGAAGAAGGCAGAAGTCGGTGCCTAGGGTTGGTGCCCACCAAGGCTGAGGAGGTTCGCCAGCAGCTGATACGCGCCGGTGGTGCCGGCTGGCAACTGGCGCCAGAGCCCGAGCCCGACATACAGCCAGCGCCCCTCGCCGTACTGCGCTTCGACGAGCGCACCGCGCTTGACACCCGGATTCGACGGGAACGAGTCGGTGAGCTCCACGAGGTCCAGATAGGCGGGGTCCTTGTCTCCGAGGAAGTAGAGCCCGCGCTCCTGTACCCAGTCGGCCCAGGTCGCGTCGGAGATCTCGTTCGGGAAACCGAACACCTGGTGGTCGGGGGCGAGAATGCGCACCGGGGCGCTTTCGTCGGTCACCCGGGCGCGGCTGACTCTGGCAGGATAGGGTCCGTACTGCGTCTCGTTGAACTCGAACTTGTTGTACTGCACGATGAGCGTCCCGCCCGCCTCAACGTAGTCGAGCAACCGGTCGTTGTTGGCGCGCAGGTCGGGGTTCCGCTCGTACGCGCGAACGCCGGTGACGATCACGTCGAAACCGGACAGGTCGCCATAGGCCAGCTGGTCGGCCGTGATGTGCTCGAGCTGGGCGCCGAGCTGCTCGATGGCGGATGCCACCTCGTCACCCACTCCGTCGACATAGCCGACCTTCAACCCGGGCTCGAGCGCAACGTCGATCACCTTCATCACGATGTCGGACTCGTGGACCAGGTGACGGTGGCCGATGTGCGGATACTCCACCACCTGATATCCGCGGTCGAACGTCTCCCCCTCAGACGCGACGGTCGCGCCGATCCGGTATTCCCCGGCCGCAACGCCGCCGGGCGGCCGCACCAAGAACCGCACCGTCTTGGCCTCGTCCTCTCGAGTGAATTCGAGGATCGCGCTGGCCGGTGTCGCCTGCCACCCGGCTGGCAGCTCCAGCGTGACGGCAGCGGTCGCCGGCTCGCGACCGCCGTGACGCACCATCACACGCACGTCGCGCGCAGCGGGCGCACCGAGCGGGATGATCGCGATCTTCGGGGCGACCTCGACGGCAAACCGCGGCACCACCTGCAGCTCCATCCGTTTCTCACCCGCGAAGATGTCGCTGCCGTGCCGGTACACGATCGGCCGCTCGATGGCGATCCGGCCCGAGGCGAAGTCGAGCTCGAAGGTGGCGCGAAACGGCGTCGGCCGGAACGGCAACCCGAAGGACACATCCGGTTCGAACCGGTACCGCGCCGCATCGGGGAGGCGTTTCCAGTGGATGTCGGTGGTCGGCAGCGTCGCCGGCAGGCGCATCGCCGACTCACACTGGTACACGGCATCGGCCACCACGATGTCTGCGCCACACGTGAGGTTGACGCGCGCGAACCCGGCGAAGCGAATCTGGCGGACGGCGACTGCGGTCTCGCCATAGTTCGCCACCTGTGCGGTCACCGTGACCGGCTGCTCGGCAATGACGACACCGTCGTCGGCCAGCACCTCGAGCCGCAGCTGATGGGCAAGCAGAACAGCTTCTTCGAACTGCCGCTCTTTCTGCTCCAGCCGGAAATCGATCTCGAACCTCGCGTCGTCCGACAGCCCGAGTGTGGCCAGCCGGCCCCGCAGGTTGCGAACCGCCCCCAGCCCGGCAAGCACCGCGGCGCGCTCCGCGGGGCCCGCCCCTCCCCCGAACGCCTGCAGCGCCGCCGCGGCATGACCCGAGAGCACAGCGAGCTCGACCAGGAGATCGCGCGGCGGCTGTGGGCCGGCGAACCGGGCGAGCCCCCCGATGGAGGTATCGACACCATCGAACAAGGTTCGCTCCGGGACATCCGCCTGACCCGCTATGGTGGTCTCGATCAACCGGTAACGGGCTGAGGCAGGGCCAGGGAGCATCACGAGCGGCGACATGCCCTGGCACTTGTGCATGCTCCTGGCGTGGCTGCCAATTTCGGCATAGGTCCGGCCAAGCAGCGGGTCGAACCGGCCGACGTCGATCGTCGTCAGCCGCACCCCACCCGCAGCCGCACCGCCGCCACCCGGGCCACCCCGGCCAAACCCGAACCCGGTACTGAAGTAGAACTTGCGTGCCTGCCAGAGCCGAAGCCCTTCGGCCAGCTGCTCCGGAAACCGGCTCGGGTCGGCGGCGGCCGCATAGGCCTCGTGCACCAGCACAGCCGACGCCTGATGGTGCTGCCCGCCGCCGTCCCCGTCCGGGCTCATCCCAGCGATGACGTCGGGTCGGATGGTCCGGATCATCCGGACGAAGTCGCCCAGGATCTCCTCGCGGCCCCACTTCTCGAACGTCTCGTCGCGGCTGAAGGAGTACCCGAAGTCGACGGCGCGGGTGAAGTACTGTTCCGCCCCGTCGAGGCGATGGGCCGCCAGCAACTCCTCGGTGCGCAGCACCGCCAGCGCATCGAACAGCTCGGACCCGAGCTCGTTCTGTCCGCCATCGCCACGCGTGGCCGTCACGAGGGTGGTCCGGATACCCTCACCCTTGCTCAACAGGGCCAGCACCCCGTTGTTCTCGTCGTCCGGATGCGCGGTCGCCATCATGAAGGTGCCGGTCGTGTTGATCTGGCGCAACACCAGTCCCAGCATGGTCCGACCGCTGACACGCTCGGCGGGCTGCGCCCGGAGCCCCACCAGTCCCACCCCGGCCACCACGGCACACAGCGTTCCGCACAGCGCTAGCCGTGCTTGGCCCGGCAGAAGGTGTACGAAACGGTCACATGTCGTCGGCACGGCACGACGAACCCCCACGTAGCGGGGCTGGGAGAAAAGCCGCCTAGCGAAACGGAGCCTGACTCTGGCTGCCCTGGACAGCTCGAGGCGGAGCTTCGCGAGATCGCGCACCTGCATGATTTCCGAGTATACAGCAGGGGATTGGGGGGTCTGGACCGAGAGTTAGAAGCAGCTGGACTAGCGATGCGCCAACGGAGACGTCGCGAGACCGGGGACCGGCTCCCGGTCGATCACCTCCTGGTAGAACGCCTCGTAGCGAGGCACGATCGCGTTGGCGCAGAACCGCCGCAGGACCGCGGCCAGCGCGGCCTCACTGA
>JADFPE010000247.1 GCA_022562495.1 Acidobacteriota bacterium | reverse complement strand
ATGACAGACGTCGACGAGATGGTCTTGGTGCCGGGCTCCACCTGAATGGCGAAGATCGACCGCCTCGGGTGGGTGGATGGGAGGAGCATCGTTGCCTACGGGCTGCGCGTGGGCATCCGGGCGAACCGCCCGGAGGTGCTGGACAGCCTGGTACGGCTGCTTCCGCCCGGCTGGAAGCCCTCGAGGTCGCCGGACGTCCAGCAGCTGTACTCCCTGATCGTGGGCGGCGATACGGTGCGACCCGGTGTGCGCCGGTTCAACCTGCTGTACGCCAACGCGATACGGGTGGCCCGATCGTCGACACTGGACGAGGTGCTCTCGCACTTCGAATCGGATCTGCGGCTCTTCGTCGGGGAACGGGCCCACCGCCGGGTGTTCGTGCACGCGGGCGTGGTGGGCTGGCGCGGCCGGGCCATCGTCATCCCGGGTCGCAGCTTCAGTGGGAAGACGACCCTCGTGCGGGCGCTGTGCGAGCGTGGTGCGACCTATTACTCGGACGAGTTCGCGGTGTTCGACGCCCGCGGGCGGGTGCATCCCTTTCCCACACCGCTGGGCATCCGGGACGAGGGCGAGACGCAGTCCTCGAAATGGCTGCCGGAGGCGCTGGGCGCCCGGGTGGGGGTGCGGCCGCTGCCAGTTGGCTTGGTGGCGGTCACGCGTTTCAAGCATGGAGCGCGCTGGCGACCCCGGCGGCTCCCGGCCGGGCAGGCGGCGCTCGCGCTGCTGGCCAACACCGTGCCGGCTCGCTGGCGACCGAGGGCCGCAATGGCCACGCTCGGGCAGGTAGTGACGTCGGCGCTGGTGCTCAAGAGCGGGCGTGGTGAGGCGGCGGAGATGGCCGGGGCGCTGCTGAGGAGAGTGGACGCGGCGGCGGGCGGGCGGTAAGGGGGGGAGTGATGGCACACACGAGTGACACGATGCCGACGGTCAGGACAGACGATGTAGTGGTCGAAGAGCTCCTCGACGAAAGCGTGATCTACGACCTGAAAACCAACAAGGCCCATAGTCTCAATCGGACGGCCACGCTGGTCTGGCGGCACTGCGATGGCCACACGACGGTCACCCAGATGGCGACGCTGCTGGCGAAGGAGCTGGACGTGCCGGCACACGAGGCGCTGGTATGGATGACGCTGAAACGTCTGAGTACGCTGCACTTGCTCACAGAGCATGTACGCGTACCCGCCGCGAGCGTCTCCCACACGCGGCGGGAGGCGATGCGCGTACTCGGTCTGGCGGCTGTCCTGCCGGTAATCGCCTCGATCGTCGCCCCGAGCGCGGCGCACGCGCAGTCGTGCACGCAAAATTGTGCAAGTGCAGCGAATTGCGTACCGTGCGACAACTGCAATAAACGGTGCTGCAATGGCGCATGTTTGGGCCCGGGTCAGGCTACCAGCCAGTGTGGCTGTTAGTGGGGCACAAGGGGCGAGTCTCTGACCGACGATGCCAATGTTCCACAGTGTCTCAGTAAAGCGCGCCAGTGACCCTGTGTCCGGCGAGCCGTCAGCGCCGACGCCGCTCACCGTGCGGTGTCGGATCGTCTGGACGACGCGAGCTGGTCGACCAGCCGGTCGATGAGGGTGAGGATCGACCCGGCCGGGCCGGGGAAGTTGTTGGCCAGGACCGCGAAGGCGAGCGCGTCGCCGTCCGCGGTCGTCACGTACCCCGACAGCGCCCGCACGTTCGACATCGACCCGGTCTTCGCGTGCACGTTGCCGGCGGCGGCTGTCCCTCGCAATCTCGCTTCCAGCGTGCCGCTGCGACCGGCCACCGGCAGGGTGGCCAGGAACGGCGCCGCGTGCCGCGGGTCGTCGTGCATCCGCTGCAGGACGTCCACGAGCGTGCGCGCGGTGACGTAGTTGTATCGCGACAACCCGGAGCCGTCGGCGACGATGACCCGTGAGGGGTCGATACCCCAGGACTCCAGCACCGCCCGCACGACCTCCCGTCCGGCCTCGGCCGTTCGTGGCCGACGGGTCTGGTCCAGCGTGCGGAGCAGCGTCTCGGCATAGAGGTTCTGGCTGACCCCCATGAGGGGGCCCGCGATGTCGGACAGCGGCGGTGACCGGTAGGTCGCGAGCACCCGGAGACCATCGTCGACCACCGCGGCATCGATCTCGTCGAGATCGACCGCGTCACCGGAGACGTCGATGCCCCGGGCCTGCAGCGTCTGCTTCAGTCCGCGTACGAAGAAGAGGGTGGGGTTCTGCACCGACACGGTGCGAGACACCGGTGCCGCGCTCGCCGGCACGACGCCGATCACCTCCAGGGCGCCATCCGGCGTCCGTCTCAACGCCAGCGCGGTCTCGCCGTCGGGAGACACCGTGTCGACCCGGTTCACCACCCACACCCCGCTCGCCGGGGGTCCGACCTCGACGACCGCATCCTCGCCGGCAACGCGGCCCGGATGCACCGTCAGCAGCGCGACGTTGTCGTGGTGCTGCAACGCTCCACCCGGTGTGGCGTAGCCGTAGGGCAGGTCGTCCCAGGACCAGCCGTACCCCGGCGCCGCCTCCTCGACCAGGTCGTCGTCCCCGATGACCCGCCCGTCGATGGCGGTGATGCCGGCCTCGAGGAGGGTCGTGGCCCACGCGTCGAACGCCGGCATGCCGTGTCCGGTGCCCGTGTTGATCGTCGGGTCGCCGCTGCCTCGCACGATCAGGTCGCCGCGCAGCACTCCGTCGACCACCGGCGCCGCCGACAGCAGCCGGGTCTCGTACGCATAGTCCCAGCCGAGTCGCTCGGCCGCCACGGCGAGCGTGATGATCTTCATGGTGGAGGCCGGCATCATGAGCCGATCGCCCTGATGGGCAAACAGCACGTCGCCCGAGTCGAGCGACCGCACGAACACCGCCCAGAGCGCCGGTTCGGCCGCCGCACCGTCGAGCAGCGCGGTCAGCCTCTCGGCCAGCGCGTGGTGGGTACCCGGGGGAGGGACGCCGGCGCCGCCCGGGCGGGGCGGGCGGGTGGTGGCGCAGACGGAGACCAGCAGACAGAGCAAGACCGGGATGGCTCTGGCCGCACCTCGCGGGGGATTACTCGAGCGCGTCCAGCGCCTCCAGCGCATCGTCCCAGGCCCGGGTGTTGAGGCGCGCTGCCCCCGGTTCGTCGCCGTTCACGGCGAACACCGCGTCGCCGACGCGACCCACGACGACCCGTTCCTGCTCGCCGTCCTCGTCGAAGGTGACCAGAATGGTCGAGACCGGCGCGTCGAGCCCGGTTCCGTCACGGGACGCGACGAACGACTCGGCGCGCAGGTTCGACAGCTTGGCCAGGAGGTCGTCCATCGCGCTCGTCTCGACATCGCCGTCGTCCGGTGCGGTGCGGTGCCAGGTGCCCGACTCACCGTCGGCCGTCGTCTCCGCCTTCTCGAACTTCCAGCGCTCACCGTCGCGGTCGAGCTCGAGCACTGTCGCGTTGAACGGTCGGAACGCGAACAGGTTCTTCCGGCGGTACTCGTCGACCCCTTGCTCGATGTCGGTCACGAGCGAGCTGGTGATCGTGAACACCAGGTCGCGCGCGGCGTCGCGGGCATACACGGTGCCCGCCGGCGTCGTGTCGCCGATCAGCAATGTCGCCGCCGAGCTGCCCAGACCCACGGTCACGGTCAGCCGCGGGGTGTCGAGCCCATACGGCTCCAGGTCGTCAGTGCTCTCCGCCTCGATGGCGGTCATCTGCCCCGTGCTCAGTCGGCCGACGAGACCGTTGGTCACGCCCAGGTCGGCGTGCGCCTCGATCGGGTGGACCAGTGACCAGCGGTTGTCCTCCTGTCGGAGACGGATGGCCAGGTCGGTGCCGGTGATCTCGAGCGCGTCGACCTGGTCACGGGTGAAGTCGAGAATGGTCTTGTCACGGAGGTCGAACGTCGTCCGGTTGAACGTGCCGTCCAGATAGCCGGAGATCAGGAACACCCGGTTCGACCCGGCGAGGGTCGCATACAGATCGCCGCCGGTCGGGGTCTGCTCGCCGATCAGCAGACGCGCGTCGGTGCCGGTCGTCGTCGTGACCCCGACCTCGATCCGTGGTTCCCCCAGCCCGAACGCCGTCAGATCCGTGGTCTCCTCCGGTTCGGCCACCACCCGCTGCATCTCGAGGGAGGCGAGACTGGAGGCCAGCGCGACCACCTCGGTCACGTCGACGGCTCCGGCGAATGGCTCGACCAACCGCCACCGGTTGTCGGTCTTCTCGAGCACGGTGCGGTCGCCGCTCTCCGCCGTCACCGAGAGCCGGGTGATGTCGTCTGACTCGAAGTCGAACACCGTGTCCCGTGGTTCCGGTGTTCCTCCCGGTGGTCGGTCCGACTCGACGAAGTAGATGTACGCACCCAGCCCGAGCGCTACCAGCAGGAGGACCAGCGTGGAGCGTAGCCCGCGCATAATAACTAGACGGGGCTGCGCCCCGCACCCCCGCGAGCGCTGCGCGGGGACCCCCAAGGCCCCACTCCGCGCCCGCGAGGCGCGCCGTGCGCGCCTTGGCCGTTACCGACGGTCCACGCCGAGAATAGAATTCTCATTTCGGTCGACAAAACGGCCTAGCGCCTCCGCCACCAGGTGTAGACGCCGGTCCCGAGCACGAACGCGGGCACGAGGAGCAACGAGAGCCAGTAGAGCCGTCGCTGCTGGTCCGCGGTCAGCGTGAGCCGTCGATCCTCCGGCTCTCGCGCACGAATCGAGATGAGGTTCTCCTGCTGAGCGAGCCAGTTGACAATGTTCAGGAACATATCACGGTTGCCCTGGATGCCGACAACGCCGTTTGTGGCGAAATCGGAATCGCCGACGACGACTAGCCGGGTCTCGGGTGGTGTCGCGTCGGCCGCATCGTCCTTGGCGGTGGCCTCGCCGTCCTCCGCGTCGGTCTCGCCCTCGTCCGCGTCGGTCTCATCGTCGACCGCGTCGGTCTCATCGTCCTCCGCGTCGGTCTCGTCGCCCTCCGCGTCGACGTTTGCGACCGCCGGCGCTGCGGACGGCGCCGGTGCCGAGACCGCCATCCCGATCGTCACCGGTCCGGGCCGGTCACCAGCCTCCTCGTTCAGCTCGACCTGACCGGTCGCCAGCTCGTCGATATCCGCCTCCGCCCAGCTCTGCGCGCTCGTTTCGAGGAACGACTGCGCGACGCGGCCGTCCAGGTTCCCGGTCGCGGCGTTCACCGACCGGGCCAGGGGGTAGGCGGTCAGCAGGTTGAACCGGTCGGTGATCGGATGGAACGGGTAGTTGGCCACGACCGGCACCGAGGCGTCGGCGCCGAGTAGTCGTCCCATCCCGCTCGCATCGACCACCACGTCGGTGCCGGGCTCGATGCCCCACTCGCGCAGCAACCCGAACAGCGCGTCCGGTTCCGGCGCCTGGCTGTCGCTCGGCGGGTCGATCAGCACGAGCAGCTTGCCGCCACCCTCCAGATAGACGCGGAGCGCCTCGACCTCGCCTGGGAGCAGGTCGGTCTGCGGTCCGGCGACGACCAGGACCGTGGTGTCGTCGGGCACGGCGGTCTGCTGCGCGAGCACGAGGGACTCGACCTCGAAGTTGTCCAGACTGAGTGCGCCGGAGACGGTGGAGTAGCCGTCGCGGTCGGCGCCGGTGTGCTCTTTCTCGCCGTGGCCCTCGAGAAAGTACACCGTCTGTCGCACGCCCTCGATCACCGTGATCAGGCCGTTGGTCAGGTCCTGCTCCGCGTCCGACACGACCCGTTCGACCCGCCCCTCATAGTCGAAGACGATCGTGCCGTACGACTGCACCTCGTACTGACGCGCCAGCATCGGTTGCTTGTCCACGTCGATGTAGTCGACCGTGACCTGGCTCGACAGATAGGCATACTCGTCGAGCCGGTCGCGATACCGCGGGAAGTCCAGCTCGCGGGCGAAGACGAGGATCCGGATCGGCGCACTCAGGCTGTCGAGCACCCGCCGGGTCTGGTCCGACAGAGAGTATTGCTGCGCCGCCGTGACGTCCCACCGCATGTTCCGCCGCGCGAGGACGTAGTTGAGCGCCACGATGATCGCGAGCACGATCACGACGCTGGTGCCCGCCAGGGTGCCGTAGCGTGTCTGCCGTCGCTCGAACGCCCGCGCTACCTGACGCCACTGACCGGCGGCGTAGGCCAGGATGCTCATCAGACCCGCGAACGCCAGCACCCGCCGCAACGTTTCCAGATCCGAGCGGACGAACCAGACCACGACCGCCGCGAACACCAGGATCGAACCAAGCCAGCCGAGCGCGCCGAAGAGTCTGGTCAGCATCGTGTCGGTGCGTCCTCGAGCCGTCATCCGTTCCAGCGTGCCATGTCCATCGACTTCGCCGTCAGGAACAGCCCGATCGTGATGAAGCTGGCGTAGTAGGTCAGATGTGTCGTGTCGATGACGCCCTTGGAGAAATCGTCGAGGTGGTCGAGGATCGAGAGATACGCCAGCACCGACTGTGTCGTAGGGCCGGCGGCCTCGCCGAGCCAGTTGATGACCCAGAAGAAGAGGAGCACGGCGAACGTGGCGACACCGGCGACGATCTGATTCTTTGTCATGCTGGAGATCGCCAGACCGATCGAGATGAACGAACCGCCCATCAGCAGCAATCCCAGGTACCCGCTGAGCACCGGCGCCCATTCCGGCTCCCCGTACCAGAACAGCGCCCCGATGTGAATCACGGTGAGGGACAGCATCAGCGCGTAGAGCGCCATCGCGCCGAGAAACTTGCCCATGATGATCTGGACGTCGGTGAGCGGCGATGTCAGCAACAACTCGATGGTGCCGGACCGCTTCTCTTCGGCGAAGGACCGCATGGTCAGCATCGGGAGCATGAAGAGGAGCACCACCGCGGTGTTTCCGAACAGCGGGCGGATCATGAACTCGTTGATGTTGACGACCTGCGGTCCGCCAAAGCCGAACTGGCCCATGCTCAGCTGCACCATCACGTTGAGGCTCGCCACATAGAACAGCCCGAACAGCACGGCGAACAGTCCGAGCACCACATACGCGATTGGCGACACGAAGTACGCCCGCAGCTCCTTCTGCGCGATCGTCAGGATGTTACCCATCGATACGTTCCTCCGTGTCCGCGTCGTCCCCGGT
>JADFPE010000025.1 GCA_022562495.1 Acidobacteriota bacterium | reverse complement strand
AGTCAGCATCGGTCCGAAACCAGGCCTGAAACTCGCCCACGGACCTCGGGTAGTGCCTGCCGGCGCGAGGGTGACCCACTGCCTCAGTCTACACCGGTTAGATGGAGAGCCCGAACGTTCTTTATGCTCCCTCCGTATACTACATCTTCTGGGTGTCAGCGCAAGGAAGACGGCGGTCGCATAGTGATCGAGCGAGCTGGCGAGAAGAGTATCGAGATCGTCTTGCCTGGCGTGGGCTAGCATTCCGCCCAATTGTGCGCTGTACCACGTCCTCGTGATGCTGGTGCAACACTGCGCGGGAATACAACGATGGCCTGAGCAACGGTGCTGGCAGAGGTAATCGACTTGGCCACTCAGCGAGAAGATCCGCTCGGCCAACTTCGCGCCTGTCTTGAATTGCATCCCATGAAGAATCGTCGATACCGGACTCAGTCCGGACTCCTTGCTCGGACGCTTGGTCAATTCGTGCCAGATCGATTCGTACTCCTGACGGAGACGAGTAGGTAACGCGGGTGCTGGATCCTGTGCGAACGGCCCTACGGCAAACCTCAGGCGTGACTTCACGTCGCCAGGATGCGTGGCGAGGATCTGGACGGCGTCGCCGAGTTTCTCGTTCGCGTAGGGCAACAGGTCGGGGCGTTCAATCTGCTCAGTCACGGCGGATGGCCAGGATGGCGTTCGGCCCTAGTCCCGTCTGAGTGGGGGGTGCAGCCCAAAAGCTGAGGGTGGACTCCCAATCGCGCGCTTCATGGGTCATGAGCGATACGTGTCCTCTCGTCGGAGCCCGCAGTAGTGCAAGAAAACGACCCGTCCTGCGATTGAGTAGATGAATCGCCACCGACCACTGCGAAGCCGGTAGCGCCCCAGTTCCAGCTTCTTGATATTGTGGGTTCTGGTCCGGTTGTGCGGGTCTTTCTCGAGAGCGGCAGGGCGTCCGCGTAGCGGTCGACTAGCTCCGGATGCCGAGCGATGAGCTTCTTGAGATGCCGCTTGAAGCTTGCCGTGGGCCTGACTTCGAACACTGCCGTCATGCTCGCTGCCGGCGACCGGCCTTTACTTGTTGTTCTCTCCTGATTTCAGCGAGCAGTTCGCGGCCGTCGACGGTGCGCCCGGCGCGAGCGTCTGCTTCGCTCTCCTCAACAGCCTTCCTGATTTCAGGGTCTTGCATGTCGAGGTAGTCGTCGAGCTCGTCAGGGTGTATGAGCGCGGCCACAGGAATACCGTCCTTGACGAGGACGAAGTATTCACCCTTCTTGTGAAGGCGGCGGACCAGAGCGCCGAGGTTGCGGCGGGCCTTGGTAATGGGGAGGTGGTGAATAATGGGTTTTGCGGGATTTCCCAAGGGTAGCTTCCTTCTTAAATGATTAACGTTAATCACATCGTAGCAAGGGAAAAGGAGCCCGTCAAGGGCGACGATATTTCCAGTGCCGGTAGGCACAGACCCTCGGAGTAGACGTGTTCAACACATTTCGGACGGGAGCAGGGGCGCTGCTGGGAAGTTCCCGCGGCCACGGTGGCGAATCGGGCAACGCACGAGAGGCCGGCCGTTGCGGTGGTCAACGACCAATAGTTAGATGTTTGAAAAGTTCAAAACTCAATCAGACCGAGGCTGATTCGGAGAGCGTCGTCGACCAGCGCCATGGTCTTGGAATCGACGGCACCAAGGTGTCTGACGAGTCGTCGGTGGTCAACAGAGCGAATCTGATTGAGCGCCACGACAGAATCGACACGCAGCCCGGATTCATCGGCAACCACGCGTACGCGGGTTGGTGTGAGGCGAGGAGTGGACGTTATTGCGGCGACGATGGTGATTGGGCTGTGTTCGTTGGAGACGTCGTTTTGCAAGATAAGAGCTGGGCGGGTTTTCCTTATTTCCGCGCCCAGCGTCGGGTCAAAATTGACCAGCCAGACGTCTCCGCGTCTGGGCTGTTTCATTTATTGGTTCGCTCCGCGACCGCCTCCTCGAGCGGGAACCACGCCGCAGCGAGCCGCAGGTCTTCGTCAGCCGTTGCTCGAGCACCTTCCGCCAACCGCTTTCGAAGGTTTGCTCGACCCTCCTCCTCGACGTAGCGAACGACTGCTCGGTCAATGAGGTTACTCCGTTGCCTCTTGCCAGCCACACGGTCGAGTAGTTGCACGGTCTGGTCTCGAAATGAAACATTAAGCCGTTTGGTCATTTGGGTGCTCTCCTAATGTTGTCAGTATACACACACTTTGTACTCATATCAGCATAAGCCATATAAAATAAATGACTTACAGAGTAACATAGTTGAAAACTTTCGCACCAGGGACGTCTGGGACCAGGGGCGTTCTGGATAGTGACGGGGTTCGTCTACGGGGGGAACATCATCATGAAAACACTGCAGCTACTGAGTCTGTCGGTCGCCGTGTTGGGTGGAATCGCCGGGCCCAGCGCGGCAGCGTGCGAAGCCGTCGGAGAGATCCAGTTCATCTGCGGTGTCATCGGACCTGAAGATCTGGCCATCGTACCCGGATCCGAATGGGTCATCGCCTCCGGCAACCAGGAGGGTGGCCGGATCCAGCTCGTCAGCGTGCGCGACAAGACCGCGACGGTCCTGTTCCCAACACCGACACGACACGAGCGGCTCGACGCCGCGACCTACCCGACGTGTCCTGGTCCGCTCGACGAGACGGATGCATTCAGAGCCCACGGCCTCTATCTCGCACCTGGCCAGGATGCGATCCACACCCTCTACGTCGTCCACCACGGCACCAGGGAGTCGGTCGAGGTGTTCGAGATAGACGCCCGGGCAACGCCGCCAGTCTTGACATGGGTCGGATGCGCCGTTGCGCCGGAGGCGCTCGGTCTCAATGCGGTGGTCGCGCTGCCTGAGGGGGGTTTTGCGGCCACGAGTCCGCGGACGGGCGACGTATGGGAGTGGCATACCGGCGCGGGGTGGACGCAGATACCAGGGAGCGAAGACACGGCGCCGAACGGGCTGGAGATCTCGACCGACGGGCGCTGGCTGTATGTGGCTGGGTGGCAAGAAGAAAAGCTTACCCGCCTGTCGCGCGGCCAGATGCCGATTCAAAAAGACGTCGTCGCGGTTGGGTTCCGACCCGACAACCTCCGGATGTCACTCGATGGCTCGGTCATCTTCGCCGCGGGCCACGGCAACTACCGGACGCCGGAAGAAACGTCGAACGTCGCCAGGATCGATCCGGAGACGTTGGAGGTCCAGCGGATCTTTCGTCATCCCCTCATCGAGGGGTTCGCAGCCTCCACCACGGCCATTCAGATCGGGAACGACATCTGGCTGGGAACGAACCGTGGCGAGATGATCGCGTATTTCCCGGCGCCCGAGTAGAGCTGGCGCGCGAACGGGTCGGGGAGGTGCGCCGGGCGTTGCGGCGCTCGGTTGACGACCCGTTGCGACCGTCTGCCGGATGTGCTACATGTAGCACATGAAGCAACAAGGCGTTCGTGAGGCGCGTCAGAACCTGTCGGTGCTCATCGAGGAAGTACGGCGCGGACGCGAGATCGTGATCACCGATCGCGGCCGACCCGTGGCGCGCCTAGTGCCGCCTTTGCCCGCCGTCAACAGACCGTTCCCCGATCTATCGACCTTCAGGCGACGCATGCCGGTGGTGACGCCTGCCGTGTCGCAGGCGGTGCTCGATGACCGCGAAGACCGCTTCTAGACGGGCGGCGAAGCCGGCACGACGCACGACCAGGAGACCATCACGGGTCCGGGAGCGTCCCGTCGCTTCAGTCATCTACGTAGATGCCAGCGCCCTGGTCAAGCTGTTCCTGCCCGAGCCGGAGAGCGCGGCCGTGAATCGGATGCTGGCCGGCCAGCGGCAGGTAGTCGTGTCGGACCTCGCCGTCACCGAGACGACGTCGGCGCTGGCTCGTCGGCGGCGTGAAGGTCTGTTGCGCGCCGCCGATGCGCTGCATCTGGCCTTGGCGCTGTCGGCCGGCGCAACCGTCATGGCGACATATGACCGGCGCCTCGCGGCGGCTGCGTTCCGGGTCGGTCTGACGAACGCTCCCGATCAGCCACAGCTCCGATGACTCGTGCTGCCATTACATCGGTGACCAGCCGCGACGCTGGCTCGCGAGGCAGTGCCGGCCTACACCGGAACACACTTGCGTAGACATCAGTGGGGCAAGGCTTTCAGCCTTGCCACGCAGGCCTGAAGGCCTGCGCCACAGAAACACCCCAGGTCAGCTTCGGGTCTAGACGCCAGCGAGCGGTTCGAGCGGGAGCTTGCCGGTGGCGTCGCCGAATGTGTCGGTGTGTACCCCGACCCGCTCGAGCATCGCCACGAGGAGATTGTTCATCGGGGTGTCTCTCGGGTGCCGGAGGATGCGACCGCCCGTGACGCCACCCGCGCCGCCGATGAGGACAAGCGGCAGGTCGATGTGCGAGTGCTCGTTGGCGTCGCTGATACCACCGCCGTGCAGCACGAGCGAGTGGTCCAGTAGATTGCCGTCACCGTCTGGCGTCGACTTCAGCCTGTCTAGGAAATGGGCCGTCAGGCTGATGTGATACTGGTTGACCTTGGCGCCCTGTTCGAACTTGATCGGGTCGTGCTGGTGATGCGACACCGCGTGGTGGGCGGCATTGACACCGAGCTCGGGATACGCGCGGTTGGTCTGCTCCTTGCCGAGTGTGAACACGAACACGCGGGTGATGTCGGCCTTGAAGGCGACGGCCAGCAGGTCGAACATCAGCTTGGCATGCTCGTCGTACGACTCGGGCACGCCGACGGGCCGGTCGGGGAGCTCCAGCGTCGACTCACCATGCTGGCGCTCGGATACCTGAATCCGCCGCTCGATTTCGCGAACGGAGTCGAGATACTCGTTGACGCTGATGCGGTCCGCCGCACCCAGCTGCTTCTGCAGCCGGGTGATGTCGGCCGTCACCCAATCCAGAATGCTGCGGTCCTCGTGCAGTTGCGCCAGCCGCTCTTCCGGCGTCCCTCCGTCGCCGAACATCCGCTGGAAGACGACGCGTGGGTTTGTCTCGTGCGGGTTGGGGGTCGTGGGCGTTCGCCACGAGATGCTGTTCGTGTAGACGCAGCTATAGCCGTTGTCGCAGTTGCCGATCAGATACGTCTGCTCCATCGCGAGCTCGAGCGATGTCAGCGGGGTGTCGCCACCGATGTGCTGCGCGGCGATCTGATCCGCCGTCGTGCCGTTGCGCACGTCGGCGCCCTCGGTCTCCTTGGGGTGCACGCCGCTCAGCCACACCGTCCCGGCGCGCGAGTGCTCGCCGTTGCCGTCGCCCAACGCCTCCGCCTGCTTCTGGCTGAGGCCAATTGGCAGAATGACCTGGTCCTTGAACGGTTCGAGCGGACTCAGGGTGCGCGGCAGCTCGGCGAACGTCGTCCCGTCGCCGGCCGGCTGCCAGGACCGCATCACGGCCCCGTTCGGAATGTAGACGAAGCCCAAGCGACGCACCGGTTTCGCCACGGTCTGGGCCAGAGCCGACGCGGCAGGTACCATCGCGTCCAGCAACGGCAGCGCCATGGTGACACCCATACCGCGGAGGAACGTCCGACGGGGTAACGCCATCTTGGTGATGAACATGACAGTGATCTCCTACCTATACCCGCGCCTCATTATATCGACGATCCCGGCGCGAGCCCGGCTGGCCTGAAGGCCCTTGCTACCCCGGTTGCCCGACGGGTCTCGGGGCCCGTGCTACGGCGTTGTGCCCGGCGGGCCTGAAGGCCCGTGCTACCGATCGGGTTCGGACCTGGCCAACCGCATTTGAAACGGCGTGCTCGTGACGACGCCGACCACCAACGACGCCAGGCCGTACTCGTGTGCGGTGGCCCCGCGCAGGATCTGCCGGACGGCGGGCGCGTCGTAGTACTCCACACCCCGGCCGAGCGCGTACGTCAGCAATTTCTCCGTTACGACCGTGGCAAACTGCTCGGGATTCCTGACCAGCAGCCCGCGCAGATCAGCCGGGCCGTCGAATGCGGTGCCATCCGGCATCGCCCCAGACGCGTCGATGACGCTCCCGCCGGGCATGTGTGCCCGCCATCTGCCGACCGCGTCGAAGTTCTCGAGCGCCAACCCCAGCGGATCCATGATGCGATGGCAACTCGCGCACACGGGGTTCGCACGATGTTGCTCCATGCGCTCGCGCATCGCCAGCACCTTGCCCGAATCAGGGTCCGGCTCCAGCTCCGGCACGTTGGGCGGCGGGGGCGGCGGGGGCGTCCCGAGCACGTTTTCCAGCACCCACTTGCCGCGTCCCACGGGCGACGTGCGATCGGGGTACGACGTCACCGTCAGGATGCTCCCCTGGCCCAGCAGCCCTCGGCGGTTGGCGTCGATGAGCGTCACGCGCCTGAAGTCGCTGCCATAGACACCGGTGATGTCGTAGTGCTTGGCGAGCCGTTCGTTGAGGAACGTGTAGTCCGCCGTCAGCAACTCGGTGACGCTCCGATCCTCACGCAGAATGCTGTCGAAGAAGAGCTCCGTTTCCCGCACGAAGTCTTCTCGCAGACTCTCGCCGAAGTCCGGGAAGATGACATCGGAGGGTAGCGCCCCCGAGATGTTGCGTAGACGCAGCCACTGTCCGGCGAAGTTCTGCGCCAGCGCCTCGGACCGCGGATCGGCCAACATCCGTCGCACCTGACCTTCGACCACCGCCGGATCGTGCAACCGCCCCAGGGCCGCCACCTCCAACAGCTCATCGTCCGGAATGCTGCTCCAGAGGAAGAACGAGATGCGCGACGCCAGCTCCAGATCGCTCAGGCGATAGGGGGTCCCCGGCGCAATCCCCGGCGGATCGGACACGACACGAAACAAGAAGTCCGGGCTGACGAGCAGCGCGCGGAGCGCTCGTTCGATGCCGGCCTCGAAGCCGCCACTGTCCCGGCCTTCGTTGTAGAACCCGATCAGGCCGTCCAGATCCGTCTCGGCGACCGGTCGCCGATAGGCGCGGCGAGCCAGCGTCGACAGGATCTGCCTGGCGCACGGGGCTTCCGCTGCCGGGTTCGACGGCTGGCAGACGAAGATTCGGCGCCGAGCAGGCGTCTCGTCGACGCCGGTCACGTTGAAAGGTCCGGTAATCGTGACCGTGCCGAGGTGCGGCTGATACAACAGGTAGTCGCCTTCGCCATGCGGCCGGGCGAACGGCTCCCGGAGACTCTCCGCCAGGGCGTCGGTCTTCTTGATGAACGTCGCCGTCACGACACGCGGGCCCGCCTTGATGGGAACACGGACCTCGAGCGCGTCGGGGCCACTGTTGTAGGCGACGCCCTGATCCTTCTCTGGGTCGCGCGGGGTCAGGTTGAAGATCGTGACCTGCGCACCGTCAACGCTGAGCTCGAGCTGGTGCGGTTCCCGAATCGGGGCGCCGGAGAACAGGTCGAGGAGCTCTAGCTTGATGTCGTACTCACCGTCCCGTGGAAAGTTGTACGGCACCGACACGCCACCGCGGGTGCCGAACGGTAACCCGTCACGGTGCTGGTATTGCGACAGGTCCGAGACGATGCGGAACGTCTCGCCAGTCGGCGCCATCGTCGACGCACCCACGGCCAGGCGACTGATCTCGCGCGCCGCGCTCATGTACCGCTCGAGCAACGTCGGCGACACCTTCAGCACCCCCGCAATGTTGTCGAACCCGTAGCTCTGGTCGTCGGCGGGGACCAGCTTGGCTGCATCGATATCCAGCGCCAGCAGATCGCGGATCGCGTTCTGATACTCGGTGCGATTGAGGCGGTGGAGCGGCTCCGTCCGCCCCGGGTTGGGATCCGCCGCCGCCGCGCGGTCGATCTCGGTCTCCAACCATGTCGCGAAACCCTCAGCGGCGGCGGAGTCCGGTCGCGGCCGTCCCGACGGGGGCATCGAGCCGGTCCGAAGCTTCCGGATCACTTTCTCCCAGAGCTCCGCCTCCGCCGGCACGGTGGCTAGATCAACGGTCTGGAGCTCGAGCGGGACAGTGCCGCGGGAGCGTAGCCGCTCGGTGTGGCAGGTCATGCAGTACTGCTCGAGGAGCGCGGCGTGCGATGAGATGGTCGAGGAACGCGCGTCGGCCGAATCCTGCTGCGGGCCAGCCGCGTCCACGGCACCGGGGACGGCCGACAGGATCGCAATCGAGACGCCAAGGAGAACAGACCCGACTCGCCTCATCGCGCCTCCCCTATTCCCTTCAGATACCGTCACTTATGAGCGCATCCCGACCACCTAGGAGATCGTACAGCTTCCGATAGCGCTGTCAACTCCCATGCGCTGCCGCGCACGTCCAAGGAGTCAGGAGGCAGAAGACAGGAGGACGCTGGAGGGCTTCGCCAGCATCGGTCCGTGATGTAGGTTGCGCATCACCAGTGCAGGGCAATAGCATAAGATGCATTCGGAGGACGCGAGATGCGCATGAAACACGGAGCCGGATGGTGCGCGCGGGTTGTGGTCCCGCTGGTGGCATGCCTCAGCGTGGGCGTGTCCGCCGCAGTGTTGGCGGAGGCGGGCACCGCCGGCCGTGACGTGCCGCTGGTCGAGGCCGTCAAGGCGGCGGACAGCGCAGCCGTGCGCGCGTTGCTCGAGCAACAGGTCGACGTCAACACGCCCGAGGTGGACGGCACGACGGCCCTGCACTGGGCGGCGTACCAGGGTGATCTCGACACGGCGCGACTACTGCTTCGCGCCGGCGCCAACGCCGACGCGACGAACCGCTATGCGGTCACACCGCTCGTCCTGGCGTGCGGCCGGGGGAACGCACCGATCGTCGAGGCGCTGCTCGACGCCGGGGCGGATGCGAACACCGCGCTGCCGGAAGGCGAGACGGTGTTGATGGCCGCGGCGCGCTCCGGCAATGTGGACGTCTTGAGACTGCTTCTGGCCCACGGCGCGGACGTGGGTGCGAGGGAAGGCTGGCGGGGCCAGACCGCGCTGATGTGGGCGGCCGCGGAGAACCACCCGGCGGCCGTTCACACCTTGATCGAGCTCGGCGCAGCCGTCGATGAACGGTCGAGCGCCGGCTGGACGGCGTTGCTGTTCGCTGTCCGGGCTGGCAAGGCCGAGGCGGTGCGCGCGCTCCTCGAGGCGGGAGCCGACGTGAACGACACGATCCAGCCGCTGGCCTCGGACGCGGCGGAGGCGGCGGATCCGCCCGGGCGCCGCGGCCGGCTGGATGGCACCAGCGCCCTGGTCATCGCCGTGACCAACGCGCATTTCTCGCTCGCGCAGTCTCTGGTCGAGCACGGAGCCGACCCTGCAGCCGACGAGCAAGGGTGGACGGCGCTGCATCAGCTGGCATACACCCGCCGGCCGAATTCAGGGAAGGGCATGCCTCCGGTACCGCTGGTCGACAGTCTGGACACGTTGGCGTTCGCGCAGTTCCTGCTCGAGCACGGAGCCGACCCGAACGCGCGGCAAACCAAGCGGTTCAACAACCGGGAACGGAACAACCTGAACCGGGTCGGTGCGACGCCGTACTTGCTCGCGGCCAAACATGCTGACGTGCCGTTGATGCGTCTGCTGGTGGCGCACGGTGCCGACACGCGGCAGCCAACGGAGGGCAACGCGTCGCCGCTGATGGTCGCGGCCGGCGTCGGCATCTTCAACGTGGGAGAGAGCGCCGGGACCAACGAGGAAGCGTTCGAGGCGGTGACACTGGCGTACGAGCTGGGCGACCAGGACGTGAACATGGCCGACGACAAGGGCTACACCGCGTTGCACGGCGCGGCGCTCAGGGGAGCGAACCCGATCGTGCAGTTCCTGGTCGACAAGGGGGCCGACCTCCTCGCCGAGACGACCGAAGGCTGGACGCCGTTGCGGATCGCCGACGGTGTGCACTATACCGGGACCGTCAAGCGGGCGGACCACACGGCGGACCTGCTGCGTCACGTCATGAAGGAGCGTGGCGTGTATTCTGCGGAACACGAGCGCGACGTGAACAGCGTCGCGGTGGTCAAGCCGGCAGAGCGGCAGTAGCGAAGACATCCCTCCCTATGGCAAGGCTTCAGCCTTGCCACACAGGCCTGAAGGCCTGCGCCACTAGGCACCCCACGTAAACTTCGGGTCTTACGGCTCGCAGGTTGCAGCGATCATCCCCAGGGTGCTGATGTTGATCCGGTCCCCGTCCGGCCTCCGGATCAGAAAGCCCGTCGCTTCCATCTTGTGCCCGGCGTGCGGCGCGGGGTCGGGGTAGACATTCATCAGCGTGAACGTCTGGGTGCCGAGCGGTTCCGCCTCGAGTGCCTCCAACGCGTCTGCGTTCGAACCGGACGGGTCGCGCGTGCGGACCGCGTCAGTGCTGCGGATCAAGATCCAGCTGTCGTCGGGACCCCGGGTCAGGCAGCCGATCACCTGCACCAGCGCGAAGCTGGGCATCGGCCCCGGCCCTTCTCTGCCCTCAATCTGGATGTTGGCGAGACCATCTGCCGCCAACTCCCGAGTGCCGGCGGGAAAGCCGTTGAACTGGAGAATGTAGGCGACGCTGTCCAAGTAGGCGTCGTCACTCAGCGTCGCCGGGTCGTCGAACGGCATCAGGGTCCGGATACGGGTGAACAGGCTGTGCAGGGTGTCTTCGCGCCAGTCCTCCAGGAAGCGCGCACCCGCGAGCGGGCGGGCTTCCAACGAGCCGCCGAGGTCGGCCAGGTGGCATGAGCTGCAGTGGCTGTCGTAGACCGCCTTGCCACGTGCCGCCTGATCGGCGGTGTAGACGCCATCCCACACGCTGGTGCGGCTATTCTGCGGCGCGAGCAGTCCAGCCTTCACGCTCGGCGTGCCGAGTCCGGCCGCCAGCACCAGCACCGCGGGACACATGAGCCCCACCGCCGTCACTCGTGCATGCATACCTCGGCCTCGACGAATGCGAGAAGCGCTCACGGCCGCGCCGGAACCTCCGGGGTCTCGGAGTATAGCAAGGGCCTCGAGGGGAGTGCTTCGAAGGCGGTGGATTGACCGAGCCGAGGCTGACGCGAACGCCGCTCGTGAAGCCGTCGCGATGAAGGGGGTCGCGGGACGGTGGTTTGATGCCAGTCGCGTCGCTTCAGGTGCCTGGTGATACGTGACCGTGCGTCTCGCTATGCCCGTTCCGGGAGCCGGGCCGCTTCTGGCCGGATCAACCCCAGTACCTTGGCTCGTGACGCGTGCTGGTGGCGCTGCTGGTCGTCACGGTTGCGCGCGTCGACAGGGAGCGGAGGCCGCGTATTCCCCGAACCCGAAGGAGGTCCGTGGCGCGGGTGCCCTCCCGGCCGGTAGTTCCGCGCGCCGGCCGGGAGGGCACGGGAACCCTCATGCTGCGCGTGACTACCGGCTCGCACGATGCGCGCGTCCTCGGACCGTCGGTTCCGCTTCGCCGCGGCGAGCCGGTCGCCGTCCGCGGACTGCCCACTGCGAAGTAACGCCAGCAGCACCCGGTCGGACACCCCGGCCCGCTTGAGTGCTTTCAGCTTGGGGACTCTGAGCTTGGAGGGTGTGAGCGGATACGCGATGTCGTCCATCTCGATCAGCACGGCCTCGCCAATGCTTGCCCGTGACAGCTCGGCGACATCCTTGAGGGTAATTGCCCGCGCGGGCTCCTCGTCATCGACGGCCGACTGCAGCTCTGACTCGTCCGTCGGAATGACTTGCTCGGCATCTTCTCGTCCGGGATCCTGCCCTCGACGGTCGGCGACGGCGGGGTCGCGCTCAACTGGTCTTTGGCCGTTCGCGCGGGCGGCGGACGGATACGCCCAATAGCGGCGGCCACAGGCGAGGCACCGATACGACCGTGCCGGGGTCAGCGCCCGGAACGGCCGCCCGACGTTTCATCGAGGTGCCCCCGGTTATCTTGGACACGAATGTGAGGAGAATGGAATGTCCAAGGAGATGGGGGGAATGGTTGGATCGACGAGGGTGCGGGCGACAGCGTCGGCGCGACCGGAGTTCGAGCCGACGGCGCGGTGAGTGGGACCGGGTCCTTGGCACCGGGGCAGTGGTGGAGAGTGTGGACCCTTAGTTCAGACTCGCCACCCGACGGCGGAGCGCCTTGACGTGTTTCCAGATTTCGGTGCGCTCTTCCCGACTTTCCTCGCTGTGGTCGTCGCCACGTGACGCGAACTTCAGATACGTTTCGAGATCGCGTAACGCCGCCGAATGGTCGTTGAGGTGGTAGGCGAGCAGCCCGCGGTCGCGCAGCTCGCTGAGGGCCGACGGGTTGACGGCCAGCAGCAGCTCGGCGATGGCGCGGGCCTGCGGAAACGAACGCATCCGCACGTAGATCCGCTTCAGGTTGACGAGCATCCGCACGAGGATCTGCTGTTTGGTCGCCGGGGCGAGTAGCCGGGGTTCGAACGTCACTGCATCGCCGGCGTGTTTTCGCAACAGTGCGCGACAGTCGGTTTCCGACAGCACTGCGCCGCCGTGAAACGGGTCGACGAACACCGCGCTGTCGTGGTCGTCCGCCAGGCCGAACGGAAACCGGAGCAGGAAGTGACCAGGAAAGTTGACTCCGTCCACGTGGACGCCCGCGCGGCGGGCCACCTCGATGTAGACGAGCGCCAGTGTGATCGGGATGCCGGTACGGCGTTCGAGGACCTGGTTGAGGAAACTGTTCCTCGGGTCGTCGTAGTTGGCGGTGTTTCCAGCGAACCCCTGGTCCTCGAAGAGATACGTGTTGAGGGTGTCGATCGGGCCATGGGGGGCGGCCGACAGGTCGGATACCGACAGCCGTCGGGCCACGGCGACCCCCATTTCCTCGAGACGTGCCAGGCACGGCGCCGGGTCGAGGTGGGGATAGCCGAGCCGCGCGATGAGGAGCGCGGGCCCAGCCAGCCCTGGGTCCGGGCTCGAGGCGGCCTCGGTGAACTGCTGGATGAGGTCCGGCGACAATATGCGGGTGGCGCCATTCATGGTGTCATATCCTTATCGCACAGAACGTGGCCAACGTCGAGTGGACTCGGCTGAATGCGACGCGGCCCCTGCCGGCCGGAAGGTCCGTGCTCCGGCGGCGCAGGCCGTTAGGCCTGCGTGGCAAGGCTGTCCGCCGACGCCGAGGCTACGCCGGGATCTCGCCAGAGGTCGCTGGCAGCACGCGCGACCGGAGGCGGACAGACTTGCCCTCCTGTTGTGATTCGAGTGCGCGTTGCTCCTACACACCGCGGCACAGACTGCGTAGCGCGTCCAGTGCGACGTCGCCGATGGTCGACACGACCAGGTGCGCGGCGTGCAGCTCGTCGGCCGGATAGGTCTGCGCGACCCCGAGACAGCGCAGACCGGCACCGAGGGCCGATGCGATGCCCCACTTCGAGTCCTCGATCGCGACGAAGCAGCCGTTCGGGTCGTGCCCTGCCGCGGCAGTGAACGGACGCAACAGCTCGACCGCCCGCTGATACGGGTCCGGCGCGGGCTTCGAGCGAGGCGTGTCGCCGGACGCCACGATGACCTTGACGTGATGGCGGAGCCCGGCGATCGACAACATGGTCTCGATGTCTGGCCCGAGCGCGCCTGAGGCGATGGCGACAGGGACCTCGGCGGCGACCCGGCAGACGCAGTCGGCGGCGCCAGGGAACAGTGCGTCTCCCTGCCCGACGAGCGTGTCGAACCGCTCGCCCTTGACCCGGATCAATTCACTCAGGGTCTCGTCGCTCAGCTCCCACTCCTGATCGCGCGCGAGGGCGCGGAACACCCCCAGGTCGTCGAACCCCAGGTACCGGTCGTAGTAGTCGGTGGTGGCGAGCTCGATGCCGCGTGGCGCGAGCACCGCCTGATAGGCCTGGAGGTGCAGCGGCTCGCTGTCGGCGAGCACACCGTCGAAATCGAAGATGACGCCTGCGAGCGGCACGTGCGGTTACGGTTCAGGTTGCGACGTATCCGTGTCGACGGCGGAGGCCTCGTCGTCGATGGGCGGTGGCACGACGCCGGCACCGAAGCCAGTATACCCAGGTGCGACACGCTCTCCGGCAAGGATGGGCGGGGTCAGCCAGTTCTCCCGTGGCGGATAAGGGCAGTCAAACCCCTCGTTGTAGTAGCAATACGGGTGGTAGGCCCGGTTGAAGTCGAGGTCGTAGTGACCGGTCGCGGTCCTGGGCAGGTCCAGATAGCGCCCGCCGGCGTACGTGTCCGCCTCGTTGGTCGGGTCCTTGAACATGATGAACAGCGAATCGATCGACCGCACCGGGACTTCGGCCAGGGCGGAGAGTTGCATCGGTTCGCCGTTGAGGGCGAACTTGAGGATACCGACCCGCTGCATCGGCCGGATTTCTCCAGTGGAGGTTGGGATGTCGAACACCGGCTGGTCCGGCGCCACCTCCAGCGCGGCCGGTACCCGGTAGACAAGGTCCGCGTCGTAGTAGTGGAGCGGCAGCAGTGTCCCGCGACGCTCTATCAGGATCGGTGACTCAGGGTCCACCCGGAAAAAGTCGTCTTTTATCTGGCGGTCCAGCATCAGGTCCTCCAGCCAGCCGGACTCGTCGGGCGGCGGCGCGCTGCACCCGGCACACGCCACGAGTGCCAGACACGCCACGCGTCGGATGCTCACCCTTAGTGTATTCACCGTTGCCACCACGGCGCCCTCCAGGGAATATCCCCGCTGTGTGATGCCGCCTCAACCACCCAGCATATATCCTGCCCTGTCCACGACCGCGTCCGCAAGTCGGCGGCGCAGCAGCACGGTGTTGACCGGCGTGACCTTCAGCAGCCGGCGTAGTGCGGCGAGATGCAGGCGTAGGGTGTCGCCCTCGGCCATCGCCGCGAGCGCTGACCGCGCGGCGCTCTCGACACGGGCCGCCGCGTCGCTCACGTAGACACAGGCGGCGTCGGTCTGCAGATCGGCGGTGTTCGGCGCCTCGGTGGCCGCCTGCAGCGCGCGCAGGACGGCGCTCTCGGCGGCAAAGGTGTCGATGAGGATGTCGGCCGCCCACGACAGGATCTCCTGCTCGTCGCTCAGCTTCTCGCCGTAGCGCTGCATCGCCAGACCGAGCACCATCAGCACCGTCTTCTTGAAGGCCGCCACGGCCCGGAGCTGATCGGCCAGCGGCGCGTCGGAGGGCTCGGTCAGGGCCGGTGGGTTCATGATCTCATCCTGCAGCTGCGTGGCGGCGGCGACGAGCGGCAGACCACCCTTGAGCGCGCGGCGGATCAGTGTGCCCGGAATGAGGAGCCGGTTGATCTCGTTCGTGCCCTCGAAGATGCGGTTGACCCGGGCGTCCCGATAGTGGCGCTCGGCCGGGTAATCCTTGACGAACCCATTGCCCCCGTGAATTTGGACGTTCTCGTCCAGCACGTACTGGATCATCTCGCTGCCGGCTACCTTGAGAATCGCGCACTCCACGGCCAGCTCCTCGAGGATGTTCCGCAGCGGCCCGGCGTCGGCCGGGTCGTGGTCGGCGAGCGCGGCGTCGAACAGCCCGGTGGTGCGGAAGATCATGCTGTCGACCGCATACGCCCGCACCGCCATCTCGCCGAGCTTGTGTTTGATGGCGCCAAAACTTGCGATCGGGCGACCGAACTGGTGGCGCTCGGCTGCGTACCGCGCCGCTTCGCCGATGGCGCTGGCCGCGCCGCCGCTGGCCGCGACCGCCAGCTTGAACCGGCCGTAGTTCAAGGTGTTGAACGCGACCTTATGCCCTCTGCCGACCTCACCAAGCACGCTCTCGGCCGGCACCCGGACGTCCTGGAGGAGTACGGGGGTCGTGGACGAGCCGTGCAGGCCCATCTTGTGCTCCTCCTTGCCGGTGCTCACCCCCGGGTAGCCCCGTTCGACCAGAAAGGCGGTGAACTGCTCGCCGTCCACCTTGGCGAAGACGATGAAGAGATCGGCGAATCCCCCGTTGGTGATCCACATCTTCTCGCCGTTCAGCACGAAGCTGCCGTCGTCTTGCCTGGTCGCGCGCGTCTTGGCGCTGAGCGCGTCCGACCCGGAGCCGGCCTCGCTCAGACAGTAGGCCCCGACCCACTCGCCGCTGACGAGCTTGCCCAGATACTTCGCCTTCTGGGTGTCGGTGCCGAAGCACTGCAGCGGCATGATTGCCAGCCCGGTCTGCGCTCCGAAGGTCGACCCGAACGACCCGCTTTGGCCGAGCCGGCTGCCCACGACGACCGAGGCGGCCTTGTCGAGCTCCACGCCGCCGTAGGCCTCTGGGACGTCGGTGCCCATCAACCCGAGCTCACCGGCGCGACTGACCAGCCGGCGGGCCAGGTCCCAGTCCTTGGTCTCGAGCTGGTCGTGGTTCGGCATGACCTCCTTGGTGACGAACTCCTCGGCGGTTTGATCGATGAGCCGGTGCTCGTCGGTGAGCCGTTCGGGGGTGAAGATCGAACCGGGCACCGTCTCCTCGAGAAGCCAGATTCCGCCGGTGATGCCGGTCGTCGTGGTTGCCATGGTCGTCATTGGGTCCTCGTCAGAAAAGGGGCATCGGTTGCCTATGTGTTCAGGCCTGCGTGGCAAGGCTGCAGCCCTGCCCCACCGACGTCTACTCTCAGGACAGTCGTTCGAAGATGCCGGCGGCGCCCATGCCGCCGCCGACGCACATCGTCACCAGACCATAGCGACCCTGCCGCCGTTCCAGCTCATAGAGCAGTGACGTGGTCAGCTTGGCGCCGGTGCAGCCCAGCGGATGGCCGAGCGCGATCGCGCCGCCGTTGACGTTCAGTTTGTCCGGGTCGATCGGCAACTCCCGGAGACACGCCAGCACCTGCGCCGCGAACGCCTCGTTGAGCTCGATCAGGTCGATGTCATCCAGCGTCAGTCCCGCGTGCGTCAGCGCCTTGCGGATCGCCGGCACCGGTCCCACCCCGAACCGCTCCGGCGCCACCCCGGCCGTCGCGTAGGTCACGAAACGCGCCAGCGGCGTCAGCCCCGCGCGCTCGGCCCGCTCGCGCGAGGTGATGACCACCGCGGCGGCGCCATCGCTGGTCTGCGACGCGTTGCCGGCGGTGACGCTGCCCCGGACGCGAAAGGCCGGTCGCAGAGCGGCCAGTGCCTCGAGCGAGGTGTCGCGGCGCGGGCCTTCGTCGATGGCGAACTCGATTGTGCGCACCCGTGGTGCCTCGCCGTTGCCGTTCGCCGGTTCCACCACCTGCACCTGCAGCGGCACGATCTCGTCCCGGAAGCGGCCCGCCTCGATCGCGGCGACCGCCCGCTGGTGGCTGCGGAGCGCGAACGCGTCCTGTTCCTCGCGCGACACCTGCGCCTCACGCGCGTGGTTCTCGGCGACGAGTCCGGTCGACAGATAGACGTCCGGATAATCCTGGATGAGACGGGGATTCGGCGCGATCTTGTGCCCACCCATCGGGATGAGGCTCATCGACTCGGTGCCGCCGGCGACGATCGTCTCGGCCGCGCCGACCATGATCCGCTCCGCGGCGAACGCGATCGCTTGCAGCCCGGACGAGCAGAACCGGTTGATCGTGACCGCAGAGGCCTCGATCGGCACGCCGGCGCGCAGACTCGCGATCCGCGCGACGTTCATTCCCTGTTCCCCCTCCGGCATCGCGCAGCCGAGCATCACATCCTCCACCTCCGCCGGCTCGATGCCCTTCGCGCGAGACAGCGCCTCGGTGATGACGGTTGCCGCCATCTCGTCAGGTCGGGTCGCGCGCAGCGTCCCCTTGGGAGCCTTGCCGACCGCCGTACGCACCGCCGAAACGATGACCGCCTCCGTCATACGTGCTCCTTTTCCCGCTCGTCGACCCCGAACGTGCTCCGGATCGCCTCGCCGACCTCGCAGCCTGTGGTGACAGTCCCGTGGCACTCGGCAAGCGCGAGCGAGGCGGCGCCTCGCTCGCACTTGGCCTTCGGTCAGGCGGCCGAGCGGACCACGAACGGCCCGACCATCTCGGCGAACCGGTCCGGCCGGGTCACCAGCCCGATGTGCCCTGTGCGTTCGAGCGTCGCGTGACGGGCACCGGCGATCCGGTCGGTATACGACCGCGTGCCCTCGACCGAGACCACCCGATCGAGTCCCGGTTCACCGGTGACGACCAGTGTCGGCGCCGTGACCCGCCGGCAGTCGGCCTCGAAGTCGATCGTCGACATCCGCCGCACCCGGTCGGCCATCCCCACCGGTGAGAACGGCGACAGCGTGACCCTCGCCAGGTGCCGCCCGGTGAACGCCAGCCTGTCGCCCACGCTGTCGAGCGCGCGCCAGATCTCGGGTCCGAGCCTGAACGGCGACTGCGCGGCGAACACCGGCGCGAGCAGCCTGGGGGCGCGCAGATACCACTGCACGCGAGCGCCCGGTGTCCAGTCGGGCGAGGGTGTCGACACCAGGACGAGTGCGCGGGTGCGCTCCGGACGTCGTGCCGCAAAGTGCAGCGCGACCAGCCCGCCGAACGACACACCGCAGATCGCGGCGTCGGTCAGCCCGGCGCGTGTCATGACCTCGTCGATCTGGTCGAGGTAGTCGTCGAATCCACGGTCCGGGTCGATGCGCCGACCGTTTCTACGATCTTCGGCGAGTGAGAAGCTGATCACGCGGCAGCGGTGCTCGAGGGCGTCGACCGCCGGCCACATCCACTCCCAGCGTCCCTGGATGCCGGGGATGAGCACGACCGGCGGCCCGGACCCGACGTCGATCATGTCAGACATGCAGCTTAGTTCCTGAGTGTCTTGCCGGTCTTGAGCGTGTGACGGATCCGCTCCAGTGTCCGTGCCTCGCCGCACAGGCTCAGGAACGCCTCCCGCTCGAGGTTCAGCAGGTACTGCTCCCTCACCGTCGTCGGGTGCGGGAGATCGCCGCCGGTCATGATCCGGGCGATCTTGCGCGCAATCAGCGCGTCGTGGTCGCTGATTCGTCCGGCCCGCCAGGCCAGATGGATGCCCAGATCCAGCGCGGCGCGGGCATCTTCCCCACCCACCGGGATCGCGGTGCGAGGCGCCGGCGCGCGGTAGCCGTCTCGCACCCGGTCGAGCACCGTGGCCTTGGCGTCGGCCATCAGCCGTTCCCGGTTCATCGTGATGCCGTCGACGTCGCGCAGCAACCCCAGCTGTCTCGCGTCGGCGGCGCTGGTCGACACCTTCCCGAACCCGATCGTCTCGAATGCGCGTTGCAGCCGGGGGAGTGGGTCGGTGCCGGGGGCCGTGGCGTCGACGGCCCGGACGGTCAGCTCCTTGGTGCCGCATCCAGCCGGGATCAGGCCAACGCCCACCTCCACCTGACCCATGTAGGTCTCGGCCGCCGCCTGCACGCGGTCGGCGTGGAGCACCATCTCGCATCCGCCCCCGAGCGTCAGACCGGCCGGCGCCACCACGACCGGCACCGGTGCGTAGCGCAGTCCGAGAATCGCCTGCTGGAAGCCACGCACCATCAGGTCGATCTCGTCCCAGTTGCCCTCCTGCGCCTCCAGCAGTACCAGCATCAGGTTGGCGCCGGCACAGAAGTTCACGGCGTCGTTGCCCACGACCAGTCCATCGAATCGCTCCGACGCCTCCCTCACGCCGCCCCTCAGCATCTGTACGGTGTCGCCGCCGATCGTGTTCAGCTTCGAGTGGAATTCGACCGCCAGCACGCCGTCCTCGAGGTCCACCAGACTGGCGCCGGCGTTCCGCTTCACCACCCGGCCCCGCTGCTTGGCCGTGCCGAGCAGCTGCAGGTCCGGCCCGGCTGGCGGCACCGGCGCGGAGCGGAAGCGCCGGGGACGCTCCTCCAACCCGCCGGAGCGTGGGGCGAGCCCCGCCCACTCGCGCGCTGCCGCCGACAGGTCGTCCTCGCCACAGGCGTCGAGCACCGTCTCGACCCCGATGGCGTCCCACAGCTCGAACGGTCCCTGGTCCCACCCGAAGCCCCACCGCATCGCCCGGTCGACGTCGTCGGCCGTGTGGGCGACCGAGGCGGCCACCTCGGCCGTGTAGATCAGGGTGCGACCGAGTGTCGCGCGCATGAAATCGCCGACCGTGTCGCGGGCCAGAAACAGGCTGCGTACCCGCGCCCCAGGGTCGTCGATCGCCTGCGCCGCGTCGAGGGCGCCGAGCCGCGCCGACTGCCGGGGCCGGTAGTCCATGGTCGCCGGGTCCAAGGTGCGGATCGTGCTGCCCTCCGGGCCACGCTCTTTCTTGTAGAAGCCCTGACCCGCTTTCTCACCGATCCAGCCACGCTCGACGAGCTGGTCGATGAGCGGCGGCAGCTCGAACGCCCGGCGCTCGTCCTCGGTGTCGAGCCGCGCGGCCAGGTTGGTCGCCACGTGCGCGAGGATGTCGATGCCCGCGATGTCCATCGTGCGGAAGGTGGCGCTCTTGGGCCGGCCGACCACCGGTCCGGTCATGGCGTCGATCTCCTCGATCGTGTAGTGCCCGGTCGCGAGCTGCTCCAGCACACGCGTCACGCCGTAGAGCCCGATTCGATTCGCGATGAAGTTGGGGGTGTCCTTGGCCACCACCACCCCCTTGCCGAGCTGCCGGTCGACGAACACCGACAACGCGGTCACCACGGCCGGGTCGGTGTCGCGGGTGGGAACGATCTCGACCAGCCGGAGGTAGCGGGGCGGGTTGAAGAAATGGCTGCCGAGCCAGTGCCGGCGGAACGCCTCAGAGCGTCCCTCGGCGATCGCGCCGATCGGGATGCCGGAGGTGTTCGAGGTGACGATGGCGTCGGCGCGGCGGTGGGTCTCGACCTGCTCGAGCAGGGTCTGCTTTGCGTCGAGACGCTCGATGATCGCTTCGATGATCCAGTCGCAGCCGCCAATTTCCGCCAGATCGCGGTCGAACCCGCCGAGCCGGATGCGCGTCTGCGTGTCGCGTGTGAAACAGGGATTCGGCCGCAGTGCCGCGGCGCGCTCGAGACCGGACCGAGCGGTGTCGGCGTCGAGATCGAGCAGCAACACCGGTAGTCCGGCGTTCGCGACGTGTGCCGCGATCTGGGCTCCCATCGTGCCGGCCCCGAGCACCGCAACGGAGCGGATGGGCCGGAGGGTCGACTCGTGTGATGCACCCGTCATGTCGTCATCCCGTTGACGAACAGATCGACGACCTTGTCGGCCTGGGCTGCCAGCGCGTAGCGGCGCCGGCTGAGGATCCAGTTGGTGGCCATCTCGTCCAGCGCGCCGTACAGCATCTTGGCGGCGAACGTCGGGCTCACCTCGCGGCGAAAGCGCCCGGCGGTCTGGGCGTCGGCGACCGCGTCGCGGATGGCGTGCAGGTAGTCCTGCAGCAGCGTGGACGAGCAGCGCTCCATGAACTTGGTCGACTGCCGCAGCTCGACCTGGAACACCACCGCCAGGTCGCGGTCCTGTCCCAGACGCGTCAGATGCACCCGGGCAAGGCGCCGGAGGCGCTCGACCGGGTCGCTCACGCCCACGAGCGCCTGGCGGGCGGCTTCGAGCCCCTCATGCATCGTGCGCTCGAAGATCGAGATCAACAGGTCGTCCTTGCTCCGGAAGTACAGATACACGGTGCCGGCAGCGATGCCCGCCTCCCGCGCGACGTCGGCGACCTGGGCGTTGAAGAAACCGCGGCGCGCGAACAGCTTCGTGGCGGCCTTGAGGATGAGGGCGCGCTTGTCACCCGCGTGCTGGGACCGGGGCGTGTGCCGGGCTGTGGCGGTGGCTGGCATGGGTCCGACGGCAATGAATGAACAGTCATTCATTGCCACTCCCGATTGTGCCAGCACGCGTGGGCCGCTGTCAACTGGGCGATCTGGATCTGCCCTCCCCGGACCACAGCGGATCGACAGACGCCAGCGCGCCTCGGTATACACTTCGCATACGATTCGTGGTCCCGTTCGTCATTGCGGTGAGGTACCGAGGGCGGCGAGGGGCTCCCTCCGCAAGTCGCGAGGCGGGAGCATACGGGTAGAATCGACCGACGAGCAACGCCGCCAGGTGGGATGGATCGGCGGTCGAGAAAGGCCACGTATTCTTGCGCGGGCCCTCAGCAAAGGACTGGAATGAAAGACGCCTTCATTGCCAAAGTGACATCACGGGACGCGGTGGTCGGAGTGATCGGATTGGGCTATGTGGGACTGCCGCTCATCCTGGCATTCGCTCGCGAGAAGTTCCCGGTCATCGGGTTCGACATCGACCGGTCGAAAGTCGATGCCCTGTCCGCGGGGGTGAGCTACATCCGCCACATTCCGGCCGAAGCCATTCAGGCGGCGTTCAGCCGGCCGGATGTGGACGCAGGGGCCTCCGCGCAGGCGACCACCGACTTCACGCGCATTCGAGAATGTTCGGCCATTCTGCTCTGTGTGCCCACGCCGCTGACTCAGCATCGCGATCCGGACCTGTCCTACATCGAAGCCACGGCACGCACGATCGGGCCACACTTGACGAAGGGCCAGCTCGTGGTGCTGGAATCGACGACGTATCCCGGCACGACCGAGGATGTCCTGATCCCTGCGCTGCGTGAGACGTCCGCGCTCGCAGCCGGAACAGACTTCATGGTGGCGTACTCGCCGGAGCGGGAAGACCCCAGCAACAAAGAGTTCAGCACGTCGACCATTCCAAAGGTCGTTGGTGGCTATACCCTCGACTCGCTGGACGCGGCGCGGGCGCTCTACGACTGCGTTATTGCCGAGACGGTTCCCGTGTCGTCATGTCGTGCCGCCGAAGCCACGAAGCTGATGGAAAATATCTTTCGCTCCGTCAACATCGCCTTGGTCAACGAACTGAAAACGGTGTTCACGGAAATGGACATCGATATCTGGGAAGTGATTCGCGCCGCCAGTACCAAGCCCTTCGGCTATATGCCCTTTTATCCGGGACCGGGGTTGGGCGGGCACTGCATTCCGATCGACCCCTTTTACCTCACGTGGAAGGCGAGGGAGTATGGCGTGACGACGCGCTTCATCGAGCTCGCCGGTGAAATCAACACCGCGATGCCGAAGTATGTCATTCAACGCGCGATGATGGCGCTGAATGATCAGGGCAAGACGCTCAAGGGGGCAAAGATTGTGCTCGTGGGACTGGCCTACAAGAAGAACGTGGATGACGACCGCGAAAGCGCCACCTACGCACTGTGGGATGAGCTCGCGCGGCGTGGCGCAGACGTCTCGTATTTCGATCCCCTGTGTCCGGAGATCAAGCCGTCTCGCGAGCATGGACACCTGGCAGGTATTCGCGGCCTCCAGGACGCGGATCTGTCGAGGGGGGGATATGATGCGGCCATCATCGCCACCGCGCACGACACGGTCGACCACGACGCACTGGCCACGCATTTTCCGTTGGTGATTGACACCCGCGGCGTCTGCCATCCGGCTGACAACGTGGTGACCGCGTAACACCTCCCCGTGTCGCAGCTGGATGTCCGTCAGCGTGTGTGGGACACGATCACTCGATGCGGATCTGGACTTCCCGGACCGCGGGGCGAGCCCCGCCCACTCGTGCGGCGCCGCCGACAGGTCGTCCTCGTTCGTCGCAGGCGTCGAGCACCGTCTCGACCCCGATGGCGTCCCAGCGCTCATGCGGTCCCTGGTCCCACCCGAAGGCCCACCGCACCGCCCGGTCGACGTCGTCGGCCGGGTAGATCAGGGTGCGACCGAGTGTCGCGCGACTGAACTCGCCGACCGGGTCGCTCATGCCCGTCAGCGTCCAACGGGCGGCATCGAGCCCCTCATGCATCGTGCGCGTGAAGATCGAGCTCAGCAGGTCATCCTTGCTCTGGAAGTACAGATACACGGTGCCCAGCGATGCCCGTCTCCCGTGGGACGTCGGCGACCTGGGCGTTGAGGAAACAGCGGCGAGTGAACAGCTTTGTGGCGGCCGTAAGGGATGACGTCGCGCCTGTCACCCGCGTGCTGTGACCGGGGCGCGTGACGGGCTGCGGCGGTGGCTGGTATTTCTTTGTGGGTGTGAATGAACGTTCATTCATTATGGGATGACAGCAGCGCCCAGTCAACTTCTTGCAATCGCATGTGTGCGAAAGCAGCATCCTCGAGCGTCTTCAGAACAGGTTCGCGCTGCACGGCTGGAAGTGGTGTCGGAGGTCGTTCCCCCGACGTGCAGCCAAAAAGAAGGGGGGCGACGCCAACCAGCATCGCCCCCCCTCGGTCTCTATCGAAGCTGTTGCCTCGCCTAGAACCTGAGGCCGAACGACATCAGGAAGGACCGCAGACCGTCCAGGTTCGCGATGTACTGCGGGAAGTGGTCGACCGAGGTCGCCTCGCCGAACCTGGTCCCCTCGATGAACCCGGTTGGGATACCGAGCTCGTCCACGGGACTGTCCGGATCTGTGCTCACGGCGACGTTCGACGCGATCTGCTTGTTGTTGTTGAACGCGTTGAAGAGGTCGAATTTGATCCACGGGCTGAGGGAGTCCCAGACAGGGATGCGGTAGCTGACCGACAGGTCGAACAACCCGTAGCCATCAAAGGTCTCCGTCCCGCGGCCCTTGAAGTACACCGCGCGCCGGCTGGGACCGTCGACATACCCGAGGTCGGCCAGGATCGCCGTCTGCGTCGCGGTGGCGGTGATGTCCGTCCGGATGCTGTAGGCGAGCCCGGAGTTGTAACGCCAGATGCCGCCGATGTCGACCACGCCGGCGCTGCCGATCTCGAGATTGTAGATGCCCCACACACGGAGCTTGTGCCGCTGGAAGTCGTCGAGCCGGCCCAGCGGGAAGAACCGGTCGGCCGGCGTGACCTCGGGGTAGTCGAACGCCGCCGACGTGAGTCCCGGCTGGTTGGTGGCCTCGCCCTCGTAGTTCCCCTCGTTCTTGAGCTGGGCCGTATACGACCCGTCGATCAGGAAGTTGTCGGCCACCTGGAACCGTCCCTGGAACTCCAACCCATCGTAGTTGCGCTCGAGCGCATCGGTGTTGCGCCAGATGATGTTGGAAAACGTGCCGAAGTCCTCGCCGGCGTCCCCCATGATCGTGGTCGACCCGCCCGCCAGCGTGACGAAGTCTTCCACGAAGTCGCTGGCCCGCCGGTTGATGTAGGTCAGCTTGGCATACCCGCGGGAGCCGAGCGCCCCGCCGGCTGACACCGTGAACTCCTTCGTCCGTGGCGACTTCAAATCGTTGTCGAAGAACACGTTCTGGATCGGAAAGTCGCCGGCGATCGTCACGTAGTTTGCCGGGTCGAACCCGGGCGCGAAGTCCAGGCCTTGTCCTGCCGGACCGACGTAGATGGCATCGAGGCTATTCGGGTTGCCCACGTTGGTGTTGTTGGCGAACTGGGACGCGCTGTATTTCCCTGTGTAGTGGCTATATGTGGCCTGAAACGTGTACCGTCCGTCGCCGAGCGGGTCGAGTGCGATCGCCAGCCGCGGTACCACCGCGCTGGTGTCCACCCCGACGATGCCGCCAGTCGCGTCGCTGTTGACCGTTTCGGCCCGGATACCGAGGTTGACCGACACGTGGTCGCTGACCACCCAGTTGTCGTTCACGTAGAACGACATCGTGTTGATATCGAGGACCGCACCCTTCACCGGCAACCAGGTCTGCATGATGGTGAACGGCGCCGGTGCCCCGAAGACCGGAACAAACCGGCCGTTCGCATCGAGCAGCGGCGCGCCCTGCGCCGTCTCTGCGTACTCGGTGATGAAGACCTTGCCGGTCGAGGTCTGCGAGTTGCCGCCGATGTTCGTCGTCCGGAAGTGCTCGAAGCCGCCCTTGATGCTATGCGTGCCGGCGTTGGTCGGCAGGAAGTAGGTCGCGCTCGCCGTGACCTGCCGGTTGTTCCGGTCCTCGGGGTCGCTCGAGTCGAAATAGGGCGCGTTGAAGTGGCCCAGTCCCTGGGTCACCGTGATGAACGGCGAGTCGAGGATGTTGGTCGACGTGCCGCCGCCGCCCCGGAACCCGAACTGACGCCGCGAGACCTGTCCCTCGATGAACAGCCTCGAGCTGACCGCACCACGATAGGTGGCGACCCACAGATCGTTGGGCGTGGTCCGGCTGATCAGCGTCGCCGGGTCGATGCTGAAGCTGAGGAAGGTCGGCCGGTCCTGCGCGGTGGAGTTCCGCATGTAGCTGCCCGCGAGCGTGTGCCCCGGGGCCAACGTACCGGTGAGTTTGACGAGGTTGCGGTCGTTCTCCAGTCCTCTGACATACGAGATGCCGCTCTCGGGAAACGTCTCGTCCGAGCTCTGCTGTTCCCGCCGGTTGGCGTAGAAGAACCACAGCCGGTCTTGCACGATCGGCCCGCCAACCGTCGTCTCGTAGGTAGCGTTCTCTGCGATGTCGCCGGTCCGTTCGTTGTCGTTCTCCTTCTCGAACGGCGTCCGCGCGGTCCAGTCGGGTGTGTAGAGGTTCGCCCGGAAACTGCCGGAGAAACGGTTCCCGCCACTCTTCGTGATCACGTTGACGACACCGCCGGAGAACCGGCCATACTCGGCCGAGATCCCGGAGGTCAACACCTGCATCTCTTCGACCGCATCCTCGATGAAGAGGTTGTTGGCCGAGCCGAACAGGTTGTCGTTGATGTCGACACCGTCGATCAGATAGATGTTGTCGAAGGCGAACGAGCCGTTGATCGCGATCTGGCCGTTGTTCGGGGTGTTGGCCGTCAATCCCGGGGCCAACTCGGCGATCCGGAACAAGGTCCGACCCAGCGGCAGCTGCTCGATCTGCTCAGATATGATGTTCTGGCTGGTCTCGGTCGTGGTCAGCGGCGTCGGCACCTGGGCGGTCACCTGGATCGCCTCGGCCACTGTACCCACGAGCATCCTGACGTTGACTGTGGCCACGCCGCCGAGCGGGACTGCGACTCGGTCATCAACGGTCGTGAAGCCCTGCAAGGCGAACGAGGCGGTGTATTGCCCAGGCGGCAACCCGATGATCTCGTAGTTGCCGTTCAGGTCGGTCACGGATGTCCGCGCGCCCTGGAGGGCGTCCGACCTTACCGTGACCGTGACGCCGGGCAAGATCGCGTCGGTGGAGTCCCGCGCGGACCCGCGGAGGGTGCCGGTCTGTCGACCCTGCGCCCAGGCTTGCGACCCATCGCCAGCACGAGCGCCAGGCTCAGGCCGACGATGAACGCCTGCTTGAGTGTGAGTGTCGGTGCAAGGTCTCACGTCTCATGAGTGTGTGCTCCTCGTTGCGGCATGAGCGGCGATACGGTGGTGCGTCCCGTGGTGCGTTCGCCTCTCGAGGCCAGAATTCGCTGGTCGGCCGACATCAGCCGCCTGTGACCGGGTTGGTGTGGATGCACCTTTTTAGCACATCCACAAGTATAACTACCTGTTTATCGGCCTTACCGGCAGACGCGCTTGACATATCTTCTCTTCAGGAGGACCAGCGACAGCGACGGACAATGACGCAGATAAGAACGCAATATTCGGTCCAGTCAATAATTCGGGTCAGCTCGATCGAGATAAGCTATTGAAAATAAACAGTATCCTGCTTCCTTTCCTTGCCAGAATAGACTGTGGGAACAGCTACGAAGATCCGAGTACCTGAATGCGGCATCCAAAATTATGAATGCCTGTCCGCTGCCTTCAGGCTGAACGCGTTCAAGGCAGCGCGTCCAGCGTGGCCCGCGCCTGTGCGCCTTCCTCGGAGTTCGGGTCCTTCTCGACCACCTGTGCAAAGAACGCCTTGGCGGCGTCCATGTCGCCCCTGTTCAGCGCGACCAGCCCGAGTTTGAACAGCGGCTTCCCCCAGCTCGGGTCGGCCGCGGCAGCCTGCTCGTACCACACTGCGGCCGCATCCACGTCGCCCTTGGCGAACTCCAGCTCGCCCAGGTTGTAGAGGTCCTCGCGGGACGCGCTGTCGCTACCTGCGGCGGCCGCCAGCGCGTCGCCGGCCGCATCGAAGTCGCCCATCGCCATGCGGGTCCGGGCGATTTCGGCCTCGACGTCCGCCTTCAGATTGGAGTCGCCAGCCAGGGCCAGCTCGTACGACGCGATCGCCTCCTCGTATTGCTCCAGCTGGCGCAGGGCAGTGCCGATCTGCATGCGCAGGGAGTTCAACATCGGCAGCCGGTCCAGAATCGATCTGTAGGTGTCGACCGCCACCTGCCACTGGGCGTTGTTGTACGCGAGGTCGGCGTCCGTGAGGTCCTGCTCGAGCTGGTCCGGATCCACCCCGTCGAACACCTCTTCACCCAGCGCGGCCACCAAGGGGTGAATGATGCGCGCCATATCGAAGGCCATCGGTGGGTTGTCCCCCTGGCGGAGGCGCAGTACCGCGGTGTTGGAATGAAATCCTTCGATCTCCACGGTGACCGTCCATGAGCCGCTGTTCAACCCGAGCATCGTGTACCGGCCCCGCGAGTCCGTCAGCTGTTCCAATCGCGAGGGGTTGGCGTCAGGGTTCTCGGCGACCACCAACGCACCCTCGAGGGGGTTGCCCTCCCTGTCCAGCACGACGCCCATGAGCCTGCCACCTTGCGCCAGCACGGTCGGGGCCAGCGTGCCTGCGGCCAGCAGGACGATCAGAAACGAGAAGACCTGCTTGTACATCTGATGCTCCCACGTGTTGCTGGTGTCCATGGTGACAGCACGATTCGCACGACGCTCGCACCGAGACGCAGTTGTAACGCGGACAAACATTGTCAGTATAGAGCATGCACGGGCGTTTGTCGTGACCGGATCTCGCCCGATGGCGACCTCCATGTCCCGGCAGGCCACGCGGATTAGCGGGCCGTCTGGCTGACGGCGTCGATCGCCGCCCGGGCTTCCACGTTTGACGGATCGGCGGCGAGCACCGTGCGATAGGCGGCGAGCGCCTGATCCGGCTCCTGCTTCTCGCGGAAGGCGTGGCCGATCTGCAGGCTCAGGCTGGTCAGCGCCGGGGCCCGCTCCAGGATCGATCGATAGGCGTCGATCGCGGCGTCGTAGTCACCCCGGTTGAAGAGCCCCTCGGCCACTTCCATGCTCTCGACGAGCTCGTTCGTTGTCAGCCCGGCGAGGACGCCCACCGCCGGCGCCGGTGGGTTGAACCTGTCGGTCTCCATCGTGAACTGGACCGTGACCGCCCGGTCTCCGCCGCCGACGTTCGCGGAGCCCTGGACCGGCCTGAAGCCGTCGGCCTGGATGACGAACTGCCACCGGCCTCGGCGCAGACCGATGAAGGAGAAGCGGCCCGAGTCGTTTGTCGTGTCGGTCAGGTGCAAGGTCGACGTGAGACTCTCTGCGGTCACCGTGGCGCCGGGAATTCCGTTGCCATCCTGATCCTTGACAATGCCGCGCACCCGTCCCTGTGCGGCGGCCGATGCCGCCATGCAGGTTACCAGGCCGGCGATCAGGATGCACCGGCATGCGAATGGCGAGGTCGTGTGGGTCATCGGGGTCTCCAGTCGGACGGCAGACAGGCTGCCTGATCGTTGGAAAAGTATAATCCACACGGTGACGACGCAACACCAAAACCGTCGATCGGTCCGGCATGCTGCGGTGAGGGTATGCGGACTGATCTGTCTGTGGCTGGTCGTTCAGGCAACGTCTGTCTCCGCCGAGATCGACCGGTTTCGACTGGCCCGCATCGAGACGCTCATCGAGGACGCGATCAGGGACGGCCGGCTGCCCGGGGCCGTGGTCGTCGTCGGGCACGCCGGGGAGATCGTCTACACGGGGGCGTTCGGCGCGCGCGCGGTGGATGGGCCGCCGGAGGCGATGACGCCCGACACCATCTTCGATCTGGCGTCGCTGACGAAGGTGGTGGCGACGACGACGAGCGTGATGATCCTCGTCGAGGAGGGGCGTCTCAGGCTCCGCGACCGCGTCGTGACCTACCTGCCCGAGTTCGCGAGCCACGGCAAGGACCGGATCACGGTCGAGCATCTGCTGACGCATGTGTCCGGGTTGCGTCCCGATCTGCCGCTGGAGGAGGTCTTCGAGGGCGCCGGCACGGCGATCGCCCGCGCGGCCGACGAGGTGCCGGAGGCGGGTCCCGGCGAGCGCTTCTTTTACA
>JADFPE010000246.1 GCA_022562495.1 Acidobacteriota bacterium | reverse complement strand
CGGCTACGCGGCGGAATGGCGCGAGCCGCTCATCTTCGAGCACGCAGAGTACCAGCTGATCACGCACCCGGTGCCCAGCTCCGGCGGCATGACGATCGCCCAGACACTCGGTCTGCTCAACATCCCGGTGCTCAAGCGGGTCGGCTTCCACTCGGCGCAGGCGATCGCGATGGTGACCGAAGCGCAGCGGCTGGCGTTCGCCGACCGGAACTACTGGCTGGGCGACCCGGCGTTCTTCGAGGTGCCGGTCAAGAGGTTGCTGGCCCGCGACTACCTGGAGCAGCGCCGGCGTCTGCTGCCACCTCCTGGTGTGGCAGGCACGAGCGCCGGTGTGGCGCATGGGCCGGCCGAGTCGGACGAGACCACGCACTTCACCGTGGCCGACCGCTGGGGCAACGTCGCCGCCATCACGACCACCCTGAACAGCGGCTACGGGCTCGCCGCCGTCGCCACCGGCGCCGGGTTCCTCTGGAACAACCAGATGGACAACTTCTCGGCCCGGCCGGGCATTCCGAACCAGTACGGCATGCTCGGCGCCGAGGCGAACTCGGTGCAGCCGGGGAAGCGACCGCTCTCCTCGATGACCCCCACCATCGTGCGGCGGTTCGGTGACTTCTACATGACGATGGGGAGCCCGGGCGGCCCGACGATCATCACCACCGTGCTGCAGATCTACCTGAACGTCACCGTGTGGGGCATGGACATCCAGCAGGCGATCGACGCGCCGCGGGTCCACCACCAGTGGCTGCCGGATCGCATCGACCACGAACCGTTTGCGATCTCGGCCGAGACGCAGGCGGCGCTCGAGGAGATGGGCTACGAGCTCGACCAGCGGCGTGCCATCGGGATGGCGGCCGGCATCATACGCACGCCGGAGGGCTTCCTGGCCGGCTATGCGGACCGGCGAGGCGCCGGCACCGCGAGGGGGTACTAATGCGACCGGCAGCCGTGCTCGTCGCCGGCGCGGGGCTCGTCGTGCTCACCTTCGGCGCCGCCGCCGAGCAGCCCCCTGCGTCTGCCAGCGTCCCCGAGCTGCTGCAACGCTTCGTGCCGGTCACCGACGCCATGCTGCGGCAGCCGGCGCCCGAGAACTGGATCAGCTTCCGCAACGGCTACGCCCTGTGGGGCCACAGCGCGCTCACCCAGATCAACGCCGACAACGTCGACGAGCTGCGGTTGGTCTGGTCCCGCGCGATGCAGCACGGGTACCAGGAAGTCGAGCCGATCGTCTACAACGGGGTCATGTTTCTCGCCAACGTCGAGGACATCGTCCAGGCGCTCGATGCAACCACCGGCGACCTGCTGTGGGAGTACCGGCGCACCCTCCCGGAGAACATCGCGAACGTGACCGGCACGCGGTATCGCTATCGCAACGTCGCCATCTACGACGACAAGATCTTCCTGGCCACGAACGACGCGTTTCTCGTCGCGCTCGACGCGCGCACCGGAGAGGTGGTCTGGGAAACCGAACGGGCCGACTATCGCGAGCGCGTAGCGCAGACGGCGGGACCGATCGTCGTGAAGGGCCTGCTGATCACCGGGTCGCGGTGCAATCCGTCGAGCCCGCGTCCGGGGGGCTGTTTCATCACCGCCCACGACGTCGGCTCCGGAGAAGAGCGGTGGCGCATCAACACCGCCGCGACCCCGGACCAGCCGGGTGGCGACACCTGGGGCGGGTTGCCGCGCGCCGCCCGGCGCCATGCCTCGGCGTGGATGGTCGGCAGCTACGACCCGGAGCTCGACCTGGTCTACTGGGGCACCGGTCCCCCGGCGCCCCTGCCAGAGACGCTCCGGGGTGCGGGCAAGGCCGACCTGCTCTACACGAATTCCACGCTCGCGCTCGACCCCGACACCGGCGAGATGCGCTGGTATTACCAGCATCTGCCGGGCGAGTCACACGACATGGACGAGGTCTTCGAGCGCGTCCTCGTCGACGTCGATGGCCGACCATCGGTGTTCACGATGGGCAAGCTCGGCATCCTGTGGCAGCTGGACCGCGTGACCGGCCAGTTCATTAAGGCGACCGACCTGGGCTACCAGAATCTCGTCGACATCGATCCGACGAGTGGACGCATGTCGTTTCGCCCCGGCATGGTGCCCCAGCTGGACGTCGAGCTCGAGTTCTGTCCGAGCCACTCCGGTCTCAAGAGCTGGCGCGCGATGTCCTACAGCCCCGAGACCGACGCGTTCTACATTCCGCTGACGCTGAACTGCCAGCGCTCGATCTACAGCGACGTCGAGTGGCGGGAAGGTGGCGGCGGCGACGGCATGGTGGCTCGAGAGAATTTCCTGCATCCCGATAGTGACGGCAACCTCGGCGAGTTCGTCGCGATGGATGTGAGCGGAGAGATCCTCTGGTCGCACCGGCAACGCACGCCGTACACGTCGGCCGCGCTGACGACCGCGGGCGGTCTCGTGTTCGTGGGCACCTTCGACCGACAGACCTACGCCTACGACGTGGAGACCGGCGAGCAACTCTGGGAGACGCGCCTGCCGACGTCGGTGCAAGGGTTCCCGATCACGTACGCCGTCGACGGCAGGCAGTATGTGGCGGTCCCGACCGGCACCGGTGGCGGAAGCTGGACGACGATTCCACTCGAGCTCACACCGGAGAAGCGTCGTCCGAACGGCGGCAACGGGCTCTTCGTCTTCGCGTTGCCGGACGAATGAGGGCACGACAGGGTGACCCGGACCGACCGGCATGTGGCCCCTCGAGGCGGGATGTCATGAGCACACCAGGACTGCTCGGATTGGCGCTCGCGCTCTCGCTGTCTCTGGGCGCATGTGGTGAGAGCCCCGCTGAAGGAGTCGCGGGACAGGACGCGGCAACGTGTGACGCCGTGGGAGAGGTGCAGTTCATCTGCGACCTCATCAGCCCCGAGGATCTGGCGGTCGTCCCGGGCGCCGACTGGGTGATCGCCTCCGGTGATCAGGAGGGCGGGCGGATCCAGCTCGTCAGCGTGCCCGACAAGACCGCGACGGTCCTGTTCCCGACGTCGCCATCCCGCGAGCGGCTCGACGCCGCGACGTACCCGTCGTGTCCCGGTCCGCTCCCGGACGAGGGGGACGCGTTCAGAGCCCACGGGCTGTATCTCACCCCGGGCCCGGGCGACGTCCACACCCTGCACGTCGTTCACCACGGCAGCCGGGAATCGATCGAGGTGTTCGAGGTGGACGCCCGCGCAAGGCCGGTCCTGACATGGATCGGGTGCGCCGTGGCGCCGGAGGGGCTCGGGCTCAATTCCGTGGTCGCGCTGCCCGAGGGTGGCTTCGCGACCACGAGCTTCGCGACGGGAGACGTGTGGGAGTGGCACACGGATACGGGGTGGGCGCTGATCCCGGGGAGTGAAAACACCGCCGCGAACGGCATCGAGATCTCGGAGGACGGACGGTGGCTGTACATCGCCGGCTGGGCCGAGGAGAAGCTCACGCGTCTGTCGCGCGGTCGGACGCCGGTCGAGAAGGAGGTCATCGACCTGGGGTTCCGGCCCGACAATCTTCGGATGTCGGCCGACGGCTCGGTGATCTTCGCGGCGGGCCACACCGACAAGGACGGGAACTCGATTACTGAGCCGCGAGAGCCGTTGCGAGAGACGTCGAATGTCGCGACGATCGACCCCCAGACGTTGGCGGTCGAGCGGATCTGGGTGCACCCGGCCATGGACGGGTTCGTGGCCTCCACCACCGCGATGCAGATCCTGAACGAGATGTGGCTCGGCTCCTATCGCGGCGAGCGGATCGCCTACTTCCCGATGCCGGAGTAGCCTGTCACACGACGGCTCGCCGCCTACTGCGGCAGTGCGAACACGAAGATCGCGTTGCCGCCGCCGGCGGGGCCCTGCTGACCGGACGCGGCTACAACAGCAACTACCGGCATCTATCAGAGTACCGACCACGTCGCTATTCAGATCGAGATGCATCACGACACCCGGCTGATCCCGATCGGCGACGCGGCGCCGAACCAGGCCGGCCCGCGAAGCGCCATGGGCAGCTCGCGCGGGCACTGGGACGGGGACACGCTGGTGGTCGAGACCACCAACCTGTCGCGCGGGGTCAGCGGTTCGACGCGTGATGTGCGGGTCACCGAGCGGTTCACCCGGGTGGGCCCCGAGATGCTGCAGTACGAGTACACGCTCGATGACCCGTCCACCTGGACGCAGCCCTGGACGGCGCGCCTTTTCATGCGTACGGCCCCCGGCACCGGAGTCATCTACGAGTTCGCCTGCCACGAGGGGAACTACGCGATCGAGCACGCGTTGCGGAACGTGCGGTTTCTGGACGCGGAAGAGACCAGTATAGGGGCGACGTCCAGCGCTATCGCTCTTCGAACCGCGCCCCACTCAACATGTTCTCTATCGCAGTCGAATTCCCCTCGTGGCACGCGTATTCGAACATCTGATAGTCGTCGTCACGGCTCAGGATTATAGCTGCCGTCCACGGTGTGACCCAGGTCTCCGGGTCGTTCACCACCGCTTCGTATTCGAGCGCGTCCGCGTCGACGCGCGTGAAACGCTCGGTCACCGTCAGCACGTCGCTGTGGGCATGACCTCTGATGGCACTCTTGTCGGTGAACTTCGGCGTCTCTACGACCAGCGTATCGCCGTCCCAGCGACCGCGCGCGCGACCCATCCAGAGCCGTAACACTACACTAGGCCCCTTCGACGCCAATGACGAACCTGCTATGCTCGACGCTTAAAAGCTGGATCTTGAGGGAGTGAGACTATGCGACGCAAGTTAGCCGGCGCGGTTGGCGCTGTGACGCGGTCCGTGCGTCGACCACGTCGTGGTCCAGTTCAGGAGTTACAGATGAAGCGCATGGTGTGCCTTGGAATCCTTACGCTCGCCGCGGTCTTCACGATGGCAGCCACGTACGAGGCGCGGCAACCGCACGCGACGCTCGTGGTGCACCGAGTGGCCGACAACCTGTACATGCTGGCCAACGACCCGGCCGAGCAGGGGATGCGCAGCGGTGGGAACACAGCCGTGTTCGTGATGTCGTCCGGGGTCACGCTGGTCGACACCAAGATCTTCGGGTACGGCCCGGACATCCTGGCCGAGGTGCGCAAGATCACCGACAAGCCGATCACGACCATCATCAACACGCACACCCACTACGACCACAGCGGCGGCAACGTCGAGTTTCCCGACACGGTCGATTTCGTGGTGCACGAGAACACACTGGCCCAGATGTCGCGCGCGACCTGCGAGTCGGTGACCAACTGCGATGCGTTCAAGGGGGAGCACGCGAAGTATCTCCCGAAGACGACCTACGCCGACCAGATGTCGCTGTTCAGCGGGCAGGATCGGATCGACCTCTACTACTTCGGCCGGGGGCATACCGATGGCGACACGTTCGTCGTCTTCCGGAACGCGCGCACGGTGCATGCGGGCGACATGTTCGCGCGCAAGGGACTGCCGTTCCTCGACGTGGCGAACGGGAACGGTAGTGCGCTGGAGTTCGGCGAGACGCTGAAGAAGGCGGTGGCCGGCATCCGGAATGTCGACACCGTCATCCCAGGCCACAACGACGAACCGCTGGTGTGGAACGACCTCGTCAACTACGCCGGTTTCTACAACGACCTCGTGGACACGGCGAAAGCGGGGCAGACCGCCGGCCGGTCGGTGGACCAGGTGGTCAGCTCGTACTCGGTGCCCAGTCGATACAGCGACTTCGTGGCGGAACCGGACAGACTGCGGGCCACGGTGCAGTACATCTTTGACGGCCAGTAGTGGCCTGTCCCGTAGCCGGGACCTGCGGTTACAGGGCGCTCCGGCCGACCGACACCCGTTTCCTCAGGAAGTTCGTGCGTCGCTCTGGGGGGAGCGCGAGCCGCCGGCGGATCATCTCGATGATGCCGCGTTCATTCTCGCGGGCGACGGCGGCCAGCTTTGCGCGACGATTTCGCGGCTTCTTCAAGAGTCGCCTCCAGGATGCCGAGCACGGCCAGGTCGCGGGGCCGATGGGCCGCCCGTTTGCTCTTGATGACGTCAGCCAGCGACGCGACCAGAATCGACGCTCCGTCGATGTCTAGGTGGGTCGCACGGTCTCTGACACCCTCGAATGAGCGCAGGCCGTGAATCGTTCCCATGAAGTCGACCTGCAGCCCGTCATCATCGCGAACCACACGATAGAGATCGGACGCCGGATAGTATGGACGCATGATGACGGCGCCAAGGCCGCGGGCCACCGCCTTCAACTTCGCGAGATTTCTCGATGTCGTGCGAAACAGAAAGTCGAAGTCTACGGTGGTGACCGGTGCCCCCTGCAGCGCGGCCGCCGCGTTGCCGATCAGGACGGCTTCCAGACGGGCCTCACGCAATCGGCGTCCCACTTCAGCAAGCAGCGGGGCGGCGTCCATTCAGCAAGTATAGACGTTCTCCGTTGGCGTTTCGCCGCCGCCGCTCGGCTCTGTTCATGCGTTCGCTCTCCGTCGCATTGGCTTGCAAGCCCCCGACGCGCCGCTCATATTAGCCGTCGTCACGACACAACCGTAAGCCCGAAATTCTCGGGCGCCCATCACTCCCCCGTGATAGCACTTGATTTGCTCCTTATTCATAAGGTTTTAGACTTCCGTCACCGAAAAACAACGGAGCCAAGAACGCAATCGAGCGAGCAGATATTGGATGGGCAGATCAATGAACGGCAACAACACATTGCGCAAAATCGGCAAATATTTCTTGCTCGCCCTCGGGGCGTTGCTCGCTCTTGTGGTGCTCATCGCAGCAGCGCTCACGGCGAGACTCGCCACCGGCCCAATTTCCGTCGCTTTCATGGGGCCGCGCCTGCAGGAGTCCCTCGGTGAAGCCCTCTATTACGCCTATGACGTCAAATTCGACGATCTCGAACTGCGCTGGAGCGACGGTTACGGCAACCTTGGCTTGGCCTTGGTCGGCGTGCGCGTCGCCGACTACAGCCTGCAGGACATCGCCTCGGTTCCCGAGATTATTGTCGGTCTGAGCCCGGGCGCCATGATCGGCGGCGATATGAAGCCCGCGGCCATTACGGTGGTGGCCCCGAAGATTCGTTGGATCAAGACCGCCGGCGGCGCCATCAAATTCGATATCGGGGCGAAAAA
>JADFPE010000024.1 GCA_022562495.1 Acidobacteriota bacterium | reverse complement strand
CCGAATGCAGCGGGACTTTCACCACGGGCTGCTAGGGCGACAGTCCTACAGGAGTCAGAGGTCAGGAGAGAAAAGAGACTGGTGGGCTGCGCCGTCTATCGGTGGGGTCGGGTCTCCGGGTCCCGCAGGCCGGCGACCTTCAGTTGCCTGCGAGGCGTGGGTCGGACGAGGGGAAGCAGAAGGAGGACGCTGTGAAGGTTCTACTGTGGATGGTGGCAGCGGTGGTTACGGCGGCGGTGCTGGTGACGGGCGTGCCGGCGATCGCGCACCACGCGAGCGGACCGTTTTACGACAACGAGAAGCGAGTCGAGGCGATCGGGACGGTGACCAAATTCGTGTTCCGGAACCCGCATTCGTTCCTCTACGTCGACGCGCCGAACGCCGAGGGCACGATGATCGCCTGGGAGATCGAGATGGGAGGCGCGATATCGATGAGCCGGCGGGGCTGGACACCGGAGACGATCACCGTAGGTGACCAGATCAAGGTCGTCGGGCAGCCCTCACGCGCACCAGGAACATTCGGGATGTGCTGCGCCGAGCTGACCAGGCCGGACGGCACCCCGCTCCGGCCGTAACACGAATAATGCAGGAGGCCGGAGCAGCCTGAGGGCTTCGCCAGCCTGCTTCGACGGCTTCTCATGGAGGGTGCGCGCGCGCCGCTGGACGCGGCGCTGAGTGGCCCCGGTCATACGTACGGTCGCATGCGGCCGCCGATGCATCCCACCTCGCGGCGTGACGCGTCTGTCGAATACTGCCTGCATGCACGCTCCGCGTGCCTTGCCGTACGGGCGCCTCGACACCCAGAAGGGGCAGACGTTGTTTCGCCCCGGTCCTGGGTTTAGGGAGACTGGCTACCACGCGCTGCCCCGGCGCCGCTCCCCAGGGTGTCCGGGTACCAGAATCGCGAGTGGCAGTTTTCGCACGCCACGTTCAGCCTGTCCCCACCTGCCAGCAGCGCGTCGACGTCCCGGGCTCTGATGGCATTGAGCATCACGACCCCGGCGTCGTGCAGCTCCCGTGCCAGCCTCGCCCAGGTTTCGCGGTTGTCCGCGACGCGCACTGCGATGTCATCCGGTTCCAGGTCGATGCCGGGCAGCTCCGAGACCGACCCCTCGCTCGCGATGCGGCGGCCATCGATCAGCAGCAGGTTGCCGGCTTCGACCAGCATGATGGCGCCGTGCTCGAGCGGCAACCAATCCTCTTCGGTCTCCGGTCGCACCTCCTCAATGCCGGCGTCGGTGATGGTGGTCACGACCGCGTCCCACATGGCATCGGCCGACGGGTCGATCATCGAGCGCATGATGTCCTCGACGGAGGCGGTCGGCTGGAACTCGGGGAGCGGCGGCGCCGCCGGCGCGGGGGCGTCGGTCGCGCAGGACGTCAGCATGGTGGCTGCCAGCGTGACCGGAAGCAGTACGGACCCGGTCAAGAACGACTTCACATGTCTGGCCGCCGATCCATCCCGTCTGGCGGCGTTCCTCGTCGGCCGAATACTGCCTGTATGCTCCGTCTTCGCGCCTTGCCAGCCGGGCGTCTCGACGCCCACAAAAATGCGAACTCGTTCTTGACCGGACCCGAAGGCTTGCGAGCGAGCTGGGTGGCGTCTGCTGGTCCACATCTTCGAGATCGACAGGTCTAGCGACAGGGAAAGGCGCTTTGCATCGCCCGCAGGACCAGCTCCGTGTCCTGATCGGACAGTGTCAGCGGGTTGTTGGTCAGGTATTGCACGACCGCCCAGACCGCTTGCGCGCTGGAGGCGTCCTCGGGCACACACACCTGACCCCTCAGGTGGGTGTGTGCCATGTCCGCGACGCCCCGCACCAACCCCGCACAGTATCCCATCCCGAACGGGTCGAGCTCGTAGGTGTCCTCCCGTCCTGCGCCGGTGCGACCGAGAAACTCGAAGTAGAGCGTGCAGTTCCGTACCAGCTCTCCGCCGGTGCCGATCCGACCCTGTCGCGCCAGCCCGGTGTCGGTCGTCTGAATGCTTGCGAGCAGCAGGATGACGAGCAGCAGTCCCACGCGTTTCATGGCGTCCCCCCCGGAGTGTTCCCTCCGCCGGGAGCACGGCCCTGCAGGGCCGTCGTGCGTTGCTCGTCGGCAGCGTACCGACAGTATACGGTGTCTCAGGGGCCGGTTCTTCGGATCCGGACGCGCCTCACGCCACCCACGTGGAGACGGGGCCCTGGCCTCTTCGAGCGGCTGAACGCTGACGTCGACCAGCACCAGCGGCCGGCCTGGGGCACCCGGTAGTCAGCGGACAGATAGGGACACGGTGTCCCAGGGTCCGCGCAGATGACCGCTCGGGGCGGGAACAGCGCTGACAGCTCGACGACGAAGCGTTCGGGTCGGATCGGTGTCCGATCCGACTCGCATTCTTCAATCGAGGCCAGGGAGGCGTTACAACGCCGACCGATCTCGTCCGCCTCGATCTTCTCAGCCGGGCGCCCGCCGAGTCTGTTCGATACCTCGTCGACGAGGGCCGCCAACCCCAGCGTGGCGTCTGCCATGAACGAGGCGGAGCGTTCGTCGCGCGTCAGGACGTGCCGGATGCCATGATCCCGCGTCGCGAGCGCGTCGTAGCACGGCAGGCTCGTGTCACCGCACAGTCCGAAGATCACCTCGACGCCGACATCCTGGAGCAGCTTGACGACCGCCTCGCTTCCACGCATCACTCGACTCCAGACCCACGGTACGTCGCCGCGGGTCTTCAGATCCACTGCGACGTACGGCCCGGCGCGGGCGGGTCTCACCTCACGACCCGCGGCTACACACGGTGGCCGGCGCCGCCCATGAGTTCCGAATGATTCCCAGGTGGCAGGCGTGATACTCCGCACCTGTGCCTATACCACCGATCGTGTTCGGGTCCCCCAGCGTGCCACCCCCCCGGCGCAATGTCGGTGGGCGAGGGTAGAATTGGTTGCGTTCGACAGTGCGCCGGACGGGCGGTTCGTGATGATCCGGTCGAGCACTGTCACCATGACGACCGGTGCGCCGTGCGTCTTCGTCGAGAACTGGACGACCGGGTTGGCGGCGCGCGCCGGTGCCAGGTCCGTCGTGAGGAGGCGAGGCTCATATGACATCCAGTCGCCTAGCGTGTCGCACGTGGCGGGTTGCGGTCGGTGGTCTGTTGTTGCTCGCCGCGTGGTTCGGGGCCCCAGCGGGGCTCGGGAACGGCGGGGTGACCGCGCAGTCGTCCACCAGACTCAGCTTCACCGAGGCCCAGGCCGAGCAGGGGAGCGCCGTCTACGCCGAGCGGTGCGCGTCGTGTCACGGCGACAACCTGGACGACGGCGAGGTGGCACCGCCGCTCAAGGGCGTCGACTTCCGCGAACGGTGGCGGGGAGAAACGCCCGAGGCGCTTTTCCTGCTGACGAGTGACACGATGCCCCAAGACCAGCCGGGCGCGCTCGACGATGCGACCTACGCCGCGCTGGTGGCCTTCATGTATCAGGAGAACGGCTCGCAGCCGCGCGGCGACGCGTTGCCCGACGACCCCGACTTGCTGGCGGCGATGGCGCCGCCTCGGTGGAGCCGTGGCCAGGGTGGCGGGCTCGCGCCGGGGGCAGCGCTGCCGCCGTATCCGATGGCGCACAACCCGCTGACCAGTCTGAGCCCTGTCACTGACGCGATGCTCGAGAACGTGGCGCCTGAGGACTGGCTGCTGTGGCGACGCACCTACGACGCCTATGGCTTCAGCCCGCTGGCCGAGGTCGATCGCGACAACGTGGATGACCTGCGGGTGGCCTGGAGCTGGTCGCTGCCGCCGGGGCCGAACGAGTCGACGCCGATTGTCCACGACGGCGTGCTGTTCATCCATGGCTACGGCGATAAGGTGCAGGCGCTCAACGCGGCCACCGGTGATCTGCTCTGGCAGTATTCGCGCCGTCTGCCGCGGGGCACGGCCCCGAGCGTGAAGCGGGGCATGTCACTTTATGGCGAGCGTCTGTACGTGCCGACCTCCGACGCGCACATCGTGGCGCTCGAAGCCAGCACCGGACGCGTCGTCTGGGACAAGCCGGTGGCCGACCGCGAAGAGGGATATCGCATGACCGGCGGCACCCTGGTGGCCCGGGGCAAGGTGATGGTGGGCACGACCGGTCGCGCGGGTGGCGGCAACTACATCGTGGCGCTCGATGCCGAGACCGGCGAGGTGGCCTGGCGCTTCGCCACCATCGCACAGCCCGGCGAGCCGTTCGGCAACAGCTGGAATGCGCTGCCGGTGGAAGAACGGAACGGTGGGTCGGTCTGGATTCCCGGCAGCTACGACCCGGTCAACAACCTCGCGTTCTTCGGCCCCGGCAACACCTATGACACCGGCCCGCTCCGCGACCTGGTATCGCAGCCGGGGGTGACCAACGACGCGCTCTATCTGGACTCGACACTGGCGCTGAACCCGGAGACCGGCGAGCTGGTCTGGCACTTTCAGCATCAGGCCAATGGTCAGTGGGACCTCGACTGGGCATTCGAGCGGCAGATCATCCAGTTGCCGGTCAACGGCGAGCTGAAGCGCCTGGTCGTGACCACCGGCAAGCAGGCGATCTTCGACCTGCTCGAAGCCGACACCGGCAAATACGTCTCGTCCATCGACCTGGGTCTGCAGAACCTGGTGATCGCGATCGACCCGGTGACCGGGGCCAAGACCACCGACCCGACGTTGCTACCGGGTGACGGAGAAACGAAGATGGTCTGCCCGCACGTCAGTGGAGGACGTGGCTGGATGCCGACCTCCTATGACCCGCGGTCGAAGGTCGTGTATGTGCCGATCGTGGAGGCGTGCATGGACCTGGTCCCTGTGCCCGACGGCGAGCGGGGCAGCCTGTCGAGCGGTGTCCGCTGGACGGTGCGGCCGCGGCCGGAGAGCGACGGCAACTATGGCCGTCTGGAGGCGGTGAACCTCGAGACCGGGAAGACCCTGTGGATTGCGCGTCAGCGGGCGCCGCAGACGACCGGCACGCTCGTCACCGGTGGCGGGCTCGTGTTTGCGGGTTCGCTCGATCGGCGTGTCGCCGCGTACGACGCGAACACCGGTGACCAGCTCTGGCAGACGCGGCTGAACGAGGTGCCCAGCTCGGCGCCGATCAGCTACGCGGTCGGCGGCAAGCAGTACATCGCGATGGTCGTCGGCAGCGGCGGCTATCAGTCTGGGAGCTATAACGTGATGGTGCCCGAGATCAGGAATCCGCCGGACCGCGGGGCTGCGCTGTGGGTGTTCGAGCTTCCGTGACGGGCCGCCGGACCGTGGATGGCTCGCGCAGCGGCTTCTGGCTCTTGGCTTCAGGCTGTGGGCGCTCTGGTCGTGGATTTCGGCATGAGCGCCCACAGCCCATAGCCAAAGCCATCGGGTCGCGGGTCCAGCTCTACTGCCCCTCCGCCGCTTTCCTGTCCAGCGCCCGTGCGCCGAGCAGCAGATTCTCCATGCCGTAGTTCCGCTCGTGACACGCGTACTCGTAGATCAGCCCGTCGGTTCTCGGCATGTCCAGCGCCGCGGTCCACGCGCGCTCCCACGTCGTCGGGTCCTCGAACGTCACCTCGTAGCTCAGGATGTTGGCCTCCGGCCGTGAGAAGTGCTCGACCAGTGTCAGGTGGTCTCCCGAACCACGCCACGGAGCCTGTCCCGAGAAGTGGGTGGTCTCGACCACCAGCGTGTCACCCTCCCAGTGTCCCCGTGAGCGGCCCAGCCACTGGCTCGGGGTGTGGTCGGTGGGTCCGCTGCCGTCCAGCGGGATGATCCGCAGCTCGTGGACCATCTCCAGGAGGATCGCCACGTGGTCCTCGCTCTGGAAGATCTGGAAGTTGTTATTGTAGGCCCCGCCCAACCGGACGGTGCCGCGCGACAGGCAGCGTTCCCACAGGCTGCGGTCTTCCGGGTTCTCGGCATTCCCGCGGGGGCGCGCTGCTGCGCGCCGGGCCGCGGCGCGCGCGTCCGCCTCGGCAGTTCGCGACGGGATCCGCCCGTCCGGCGGGTCGGTGATCAGCGCCGTCCGCCCGTCAGAGAGTCCGCGGTCCCACCAGAACTGGTTGTAGGCGAGACCCACGTCCCGCTCCGCGCTCAGCTCGCTGCGTCGTTCCGAGCTGGCGAACGTCGTGGCGTTCAGGTTCACCTCGGCGATCTCCTCCTCGGTCAGGAGCTCGCGCCCCTCGTACCGAGCGGGTCGTTCCAACGGGGTCGCTGTGCCGTGATCCCACACGCCCTGCAGGTCGGGCACACCCCAGGGCATACGGGGCGCAGGTGGGCTGTCGGGCGCCGTGTTCCCGGGGGTGGACTGGCCGGCCAGCGCCAGCGGCGCCAGCCACAGGGTCGCAAGCACGGTCGACAGGATGGCGGTCGTGCGGTGCTTCATCGGTGTCCTCTCGTTCTCGATCGCGGGTGTCCTCGGCCAGCGATTCGTCCACCCGATCACTCGAGGTCGGTGTCTCGACAGTATACGTCTGTCAACATCCTTGACGCCGCCGACCATCGCCGCACCATAATGCGTCGGTCGCGTCACAGGAGCAAGAACATGCGATTCACGTGTGCGATGTTCGTCGTCGGGTGTCTCACGGGGGTGGTCCAGGCCCAGGCGCCGGACACGGTGTTTCTCGAAGATCTCACCTGGCCCGAGGTCCGCGACGCGCTGGCTGCCGGCACGACGACAGTGATCATTCCGACAGGTGGGACCGAGCAGAACGGGCCGCACATGGTGCTGGGCAAGCACAACTACCTCGTCCGGCACAAGGCGGGGGAGGTCGCCCGGCGGCTGGGCAACGCCCTGGTGGCCCCGGTCATGGCCTATGTGCCCGAGGGAGACGTCGACCCGCCGACCGGACACATGCGTTTCCCCGGCACGATCACGACACCGCCTGAGGTGTTCGAGCAGGTGCTGGAATACGCGGCCCGCAGCTTCAGGCAACACGGGTTCCTGGATATCGCGCTGCTTGGCGATAGCGGCGGCAATCAGATGTCGCAGGCCGCTGTGGCCGAGCGGCTCAATCGCGAGTGGGCGGCCATGCCGGTCCGCGTGCACCACCTGACCGACTACTATCCCGGTCCGGGCGACGCCTGGCTGGTCACGCAGGGCGAGCGCGCGGAGGACGTCGGCTCGCACGCCGGCATGCACGATACCGCGAGCTTCATGTTCCTCGACCCGTCGAAGCTCCGTCTGGACAAGCTGGCGCCCGGCGTGCGCGGCGACCCCAGCGGCGTGGTGGGCAACCCCGCCCGCTCGACGGCCGAGTATGGCGAGCGGATCCTCGAAATGCAGATCGCCGCCGCTGTTCGCCAGATTCGCGCGCTTCGCGACAGCAGCCGGCGGTAGGGCACGACCGACGGCGTCGGGCCGACCCTCGACACCAGACGAGGCGGCCGGCGCCGAGGTCTGGACGCCGGGCGCCGGCTTCGGCACACGCCTGGCCCAGCTGGCGGTCGAGCTGTCCCTCATCGGGCCGCAGATCTTCGACTTGCAGATCGGTCTGATGGCGTTCGAGGGGGGCGCGACACAGCTGTGGACCGCCGACCGCCGGTGTGTCTCCACGCCGGGACGCTCGGTCGTGCATGCGTGCGAGGGTGAGGGGTTCGGTCGAGAATGAGTTCACAGGGATCACGCGACCTCCCGCAGGAAGTCAATCAACAGCCGGCTCGTTTCCTCGGGCTGCTCCTGCTGTACCCAGTGGCCGGCGCCGTCCACCATATGCACGGCACGCATGTCGGTGCAGGCGGTGTTCTGCATCCGTTCCAGGGCGCCCGGGCTCTGGTAGCTGCCCCAGTCGCTCGAGCCCGCGATGAAGATCGACGGCTGGTCGATGGTACGGCCGGCGAAGAGCTGCTGTTCCGGAGCGCCGATCCCACCGGACCGGTAATGGTTCAGACCGCCCTGGAAGCCGGTCCGTCCATACTCCTCGACGTAGACCTGTAGCTCGCTGTCTGGTAGCCAGGTGTTGGCCGCGATCTCGGCTGCCGAGGGCATGTGCTTCGCCACGGTTTCCGCCATGCCGTCGGCGAAGTCCATGATGTAGTAGGTGGGCATCTTGGCCATCTCGGCGGCGGTGCGCGAGGCGAGCCGGAAGGGTGTGTTGCCCGCCCAGTCGGCGCTCTTGTAGTGGTAGTAGCCCCGTATGAACGCGTGGAGACCTTGTGGCGCATGCCACATGTTCTCGTTGGCCTCGCGGGTCCTGTAGTACCGCTGATAGTGTTTGCGCGGACGCGGGAGCGCCGCCAGCTCGTCGAACAGACTGGGCCCCGCAGGTGCGGCGTCCGGCGGCGGGTCGTCGGCGGTGTCGAACGGGAGCCGTGCGGTGCCGCCGAACGGGGCGCTCATCAGCGCGACCGATGTGAACACATCGGGCCGGACCACCGCGCACCAGGCGGCGATTGGCGAGCCGAAGTCATGCCCGATGACCGCCACCGAGCGATACCCGAACGCATGGACCAGACCGAGCGCGTCGCGGACGACATTGAGCCGCCGGAACGAGGCGAGGTCGCCGTCGTAGTCCCCGTCCCAACCGGTCGTGCGGCCATAGCCCCGCTGGTCTGGCGCGAACACGTGGTACCCGGCGTCAGCGAGCGGCACCATGACGTTCCGCCAGCTGTAGGCCAGCTCCGGGAAGCCATGGAGCAGCAGGACACCCGGTCGGGTGCCGCTGTCGAAGCCGGCCTCGAGCACGTGCATCCGGAGGCCGTTGATGTTGTGCACGAATCGGGATCGGACCCCGGTCGGCAGTACGTCGCTGGCATAGGGTCCGATCTCGCCGGCCTGGGCGGCGGTAGAGCCGGCGGTCCCTCCTCCGGCCAGGGCGCGGGCGGCCATCGGGGTCGTCGCGAGGGCGGCGGGTGCCAGAGCGGCAAGGCCCTGTATCGCCTGACGGCGCGTCATCTCTCCATGCATGGCAATCTCTCCTTCACATACACGATGGAGCCTGTCAGGAAGTATAGGTCCTCGGACGTGTCCACCGGCGCAAGACCGGGTTGCCGGCCAGCCGTGTTCCGTCCCCGTGAGATACCATTGGAGCGCATGAAACGGTGCGTCGGGCTGCGGGGTTCGGTCGTTGGCCTGCTCGCCCTCCTGGGCGTTGCCTCGCCCGCAGTGGCCCACCCGGCGCCGTTCAGCTTCGTCGATCTGCACATCCACCAGGCATCGCTGGACATCGAGGTCGTGATCCACGCGTTCGACGTGGCCTACGAGCTTGGCATCGATCCGCCGGGCCGCGTGTTCGACCCGGACGTGCTCGGGTCGGGCACCCAGCGTCTGTCGGCGCTGCTACGCGACCGGCTCCATATTCTCGTCGATGGGCGTCCGCTGCCCTTCGACACGTGGTCGGCCGCCGAGCTGTTGCCCGAACGGCAGTCGGTGCGGCTGCGTGCCAGCAGTGATCTGGTCCGCCCGCCCGGCGTCATCGAGGTGTCCGCCAGACTCTTTCCCTACGACGAGGCCCACCAGACCTTCCTGAACTTCTACGATGACGGGGCGCTGACCTCGCAGGCGATCCTGGGGGCGAGTCAGACCCGCTACGAGTATTTTGTCGGGAGCCGCCAGGGGACGCTCGCGGTCATCCGGAAGTTCGTGCCGGAAGGTGTTCACCATATACTCATCGGGCCGGACCACCTGCTCTTTCTGATCGGGCTGCTGCTGCTCGGCGGGTCGGTGCGTCGGCTGCTGACGGTCATCACCGGTTTCACGGTGGCGCACAGCATCACACTGGTGCTGGCGGTGCTGAACATCGTCACCCCGCCCGGCCGACTGGTCGAGCCGATCATCGCGTTGAGCATCGTATATGTCGGCGTCGACAATCTGATGGTGCGGGGCGGCCGCGACATGCGTGTCTGGATCGCCCTGGTGTTCGGGTTGATCCACGGCTTCGGGTTCGCGAGTGTGCTACAGGAGATGGGGCTGCCCACCGGGGCGCTCGGCTGGTCGTTGTTTTCATTCAATCTCGGCGTGGAAATCGGGCAGGTCACGGTGGCGGTGGTCGTCGCCTCGGCGTTGATGGCGCTGCGTGCGTATAGCGACGTGGCGGGCCGCCGGATCGCCGTCGCCGGGTCCATCGTGGTGATGGCGGCCGGCACGTTCTGGTTCATTCAGCGGGTGTTCTTTCCGGGAGGCATGGCATGAGAAGAGTAGTGATGCTCGGTGCGCTGGTGCTGGTCGGCGCGGTGTCGGTCGTCGGCGTGGCGAGTCAGCGGGGCCAGATGGTGGTCGAGACCGAGCGGCTCGAGGACAACCTGTATGTTCTGCGGGGGGGGGGCGGCAATTCGGCGGCGTTCATCACGAGCGACGGCGTGGTGTTGGTCGATACGAAGCTCGCGGGCTGGGGGCAGCCGCTCATCGACAAGATCGGCGAGCTGACCTCCAATCCGATCACGATGATTATCAACACCCACACGCACTTCGACCACGTGAGTGGAAACATCGAGTTCCCGGCATCGGTCGAGTTCGTCGCCCACGAGAATACGCTTCGGCTCATGCGGGAGAACAACCCCGTGCGCGGGCTGGGTGGCGAGCGGGCGCATCTCTTCGACCAGAACAATGCACCGGGCTTGCCCGAGCGGACGTTCAGCGACACGCTGACGCTTGGGAGTGGGGCTGACCGGGTCGAGCTGCACTACTTCGGTCGAGCGCACACGGGGGGTGACGCGTGGGTCGTGTTCCCCGCCTTGCGGGTGATGCACGCTGGTGACGCGTTCCCGGCCAAGATGGTCCCGATCATGGATTCGAACAACGGGGGCAGCGGCGTCGACTATCCGGACACGCTGCGGAAGGCGTCCGAGGGGATCACGAACGTCGACCGGATCATTACAGGGCACGGCCCGGTCATGACGCCCGCCGATCTGAGCGAGTACGCCGACTTCGTGGGAGCGTTCCTGGCGGATGTCCGCGCGGCGAAGGCCGGGGGCACGTCGGCCGCCGACTTCGTGTCCGGTTGGCAGGTTCCGAACAGGTTCTCCGGCTACAATAAGGGGCCAGAAGAGCGCCTGCAGGCCTACGTGCAGGACATCTACGACGCGTTGCCGTAGGAGGATTGCTCGGAGGAGGCAGGAGAGGCCAGACGGCTTCGTCGACTGTCTGTACTGGCCCCGGTTGGGGGTCGTGACTGCTCCGCAGGCGTCGGGGACTGAAAAAGGCGTGACCCCCGAACCGTGGATCGGGATAATAGCGACGTTGCGTCCTGACGCGAGCCATTTTGCCAGTGTGAGGGAAAGGGATCCGATCATGTCGACACAGACCACCACCCGTCGCGAGATGTTGAAGGGCAGCGTCGCGCTGGCGGGGCTGGGCGTCCTGGGTATTCCCGAATGGGCGTTTCCAGCGCTTGTGCAGGGCGAAACGCTCGTCGCGTTCACTGACTGGCCGGAAGCGTTCGTCCTGGAACGGACGCCGGATCGGCGCATCATCGACGTGCGGGAGATCGACGGACCGTTCACACCACCTGACCAGTGGTTCACGACCCAGCACTATGGTCACCCAGAGATCGATCGCGCCACCTACCGTCTGGAGGTCTCTGGGCTGGTCGACCGCCCGCTCTCGCTGTCGCTGGGCGACCTCCGGGGACTGCCGAGCAAGGAACTGGTGTTCGGGTTCGAGTGCTCAGGGAACCGTGGGCCGGTGAACGGGTTGTCCAGCAATGGCCGATGGACCGGCGTTCCTCTGAGGACGGTGCTCGAGCGTGCCGGAGTGCAGGCCTCCGCGCGCGAGTTCGTGTTCTTCGGCGCCGACCATGGCGAGGAAGAGGTGGTGTTCCGCGGACGGACCTCCACCGTCGACCAGCAGTATGGGCGGAGCCTGCAACGCGACATCGCGCTGTCGGATGAGCCACTTCTGGCCTACGCGTTGAACGGCGAGCCGCTATCGACGCACCAGGGACGGCCGCTCCGCCTGCTGGTGCCCGGGTGGTACGGGGCACCCAATGTGAAGTGGCTGTCCGAGATCCATGTGCAGGAAGACCAGTATCTCGGCAAGTATCAGGCCCGCTGGTATCGCACCTTGAAGGGCGAGATGGTCAACGGGGTGATGAAGTGGAAGGAGACCGCGATCACGAAGATGCGGTTGAAGTCCTACATTGCGCGGGTGACCAAGATGGGGAACCAGCACAACGTGTTTGGGGTGATCATGCACGACGGAACCCCGATCCGGTCGGTCGAGGTGAAGGTGGACGACGGTCCGTGGCAACCGGCGACGCTGGACCCGACCACGAGCGAGACCTATTCCTGGAAGTTCTTCAACTTCGACTGGAACGGCGCCACAGCCGGGGAGCACACGATTACCTCGCGCGCGACCGACACCAGCGGCTACATGCAGCCGACGGCGGAGGCTCTGGGGGAGGTCAAGAAGACCTTCCTCGAGCAGAACAACCAACACCCTCGCACCGTCATGATCACGTAAGGGGCACGCAGAGCAGGCAGGAGTCAGAAGGCAGGAGTCAGAAAATCACGGTCGGCTTCGCCGTCTTCAGCAACGGCCCTCCGGAGTCGATCCGGAGGGCCGTCTGTCTGTACGAGCATCGGTGCTTGATGTGAGCGCAGCAGGGGCGTCGGGGAACCTGTTTGACGATGGGCGAAGCCCCATCAGTGATCTTCTGACTTCTGACTTCATCGAGCGTTTGCTAGTCAATCGCGAAGCAATAGAACAGGCCGGCGCCGCCGGTACTGACCAGATCGTCCTGGCTGCAACCGCGCGAGGCGTGCTCCGAGTTCCAGGAGTTGACGCCGTCCCCCCGGCCCATCCGGTCGTGATGGCCCACCTGTGCGCGTCCGTCACCGCTCGACGTCCAGTTCCCGCAAGTCATGTCGTCCGTGCCGTCGAACGCGGTGCCGTCCGGCTGAGAGCCGGTCAGGATGTCGTGTCGGTTCGGGTCATCTCCCACACCATTCACCGGGTCGAGCCGCTCGGTGGTCGCCCGCGCCTTGTTCACGTTGTTGTCATCCCCGTGCAGCGCGTCGACGTTGGCGGCAATCAACAGCGCCTCGGCGTTGTACCAGGGACCGGCCCCGATCCGGTCGCGCGCATGCACCGCCGGTTCGGTGCCGGTGGCCGTTGTGCTCAGGTAGGCGCGCCACGTGTGGTCCCCGGCGTACTCCGCCTCGGCAAGCGCCTGACAGTGCGCGTCGGCTCCGGCGAGACCACCCAGGTCGCCGCCATTTCCCGATCCCACGCTGGTGATGAAGAAGGTCGTCACCGACTTGGCGCCACCCATCTCAATCACGTCCGGCACCGTCTCGACCGGCTCCGGCTCGACCACCGGCGGTGGGTCGGTCGTGTCCGCTGGCGGCGCGCCGTTCCCGCCGCAGCTGACGGCGAAGAGCGCGGCCCCCAAGGCCATCACGCGAAGGGCGGTGGCGCGGGTACGTCCGGGAGATGTCATCGGGTGGCTCCAGTCCATCGGCAGTGTCGGCACAGGGCGGGCCCCGACGCTCGTCCAAGTTTATGCTGACCAGTGGTCGACGGCTCGTCAAGTCACGCCCGTGGCGTGCGGCATCTCGTCTCTCAGCGGGGGCAGGTCGGTGCAGCCGGGCGGTATAATTGCTCAACGTCCGAGGATTCGCGCATCACGCGGAGCCGAGGCAGCACCGCATGGACCAGAAACGTTTCTTGATCACCGGGGGAAGCCAGGGCATCGGCGCTGCCCTGGTTGCGCTGGCGCGCAAGGCAGGGCACGCGGTCGTGTTCACCGGACGCCACGACGACACCATCGGGCAGGTCGCCGGTGAGACCGGCGCGTTTGGGCTACAGGCTGATAGTTCCATTGGTGACGACAACGAGAAGACGGTCGAGACCTGCCAAGAGCAGATGGGTGGCATCGACGTGCTCGTCAACAATGCGGCGTCCTGGTACAGCGCGGCGATTGGCGAGCTCGACCTCGACGCGATGCGCCGGCTGTTCGACACCAACGTCTTCGGCATGGTGGACCTGACCAACCGGGTCGTCCCCTTCATGAAGGCGAAGACGAAGGTGCCGGAAGGCGGCGACATCGTCAACATCGCGTCGACCTCCGGCACCAAAGGCGGCAAGCTCGGCACCGCGTACGCCGCCAGCAAGTGGGCGGTGCGGGGTATCAGCCAGTGCTGGCAGGCCGAGCTGCGACCGCACAGCATCCGCGTCATCAGCATCTGTCCGTCCGAAGTGCAGACCCGCTGGGGCGGCCGGGTCGGCCGGAACAACCCCAACAAGCTCTACGCGATCGATATCGCCGAGACGATCATGGCCGCGCTCAACATGCATCCGCGCGCGCTGTGGCCCGAGCTCTCGGTGTTCGCGACCAACCCCTGGAAAGAGGACTGAGCGCACGCCGCCCTGCAGGAGACAGAAGTCAGGAGACAGGAGTCAGGAGGAACCTGAGGGCTTCGCCAGCTTCTGTTACAGTTTCGGGTCGGGAACGTTTCTCTGAATCCGACGCTCTCGAGGGCTGCTGAACAGCGTCGGCGTTCTGATGGAGGTCAAGCCCATGACACGCATCGTGTTCATCGCGTTGGCAGTACTGGTAGCGCCCCTGACAATTCAGGCCCAGACCGGGGCGGCGGCGCCGCCCCGCACAGCGGACGGCCGGCCGGATCTGCAGGGCGTCTGGGATTTTCGCACCATCACGCCGTTGCAGCGTCCGGCGGCGCTCGGTGACAAGGCGGTGCTGACCGCCGAGGAGGCCGCGCAGACCGAAGCGCAGTGGGCGAACATAAAGTTCTTCGATCGCCCTGCGCGCGAGGGCGAAGTCATCGCCTACAACGACTTCTGGCTGGACCTGGGCACCACTGTCGTGGGGACCAGACGCACCTCGCTGATCGTCGACCCGTCGGATGGCCGACTGCCGCCGCTTGTGCCGAATGTGCCGCGACAGGTCGCCTCGCTCGACGCGGATCTGCCCGGCGAACGTCCGGTGCTGTACCGGGCCGGCGGGATTGGCGCCGATGGTCCGGAGGACCGGGGCGTCGGCGTGCGGTGCATCCTGGGGTTCAACTCCGGGCCGCCCATGATGCCCAGCGGCTACAACAACAACATGCAGCTCTTCCAGACACCCGACCACGTGGTCGTGCTCACCGAGATGGTGCACGACGCCCGCATCATCCCGCTGGATGGGCGCGCGCATCTCCCCGAGGAGGTGCAGCAGTGGAACGGCGACTCGAGGGGGCACTGGGACGGTGATACGCTGGTGGTCGAGACCACCAACTTCACCGGCAAGACCGCCAGCTTCAACGACAATATCACGACCGCTATCGGCACGGGCGAGACCCTGCACCTGACCGAACGCTTCACCCGCGTCGATGCCGAGACGCTGCTCTACGAGTACACCATCGACGACCCGACGGCCTTCACACGCCCGTTTACCGTTGCGCAGCCGATGCGCAAGAACTCGGGGCAGATCTTCGAGTACGCGTGTCACGAGGGGAACTACGGCATGACGAACATGCTCACGGGAGCGCGCATTCAGGAGCAGGCCGCTGCAGACGCCGCCCGGCCCGACTAGCACGTCACGAGCTATGGGCCCGGTCAAGAAGAACGTCACCTTTCTGGCCGCCGATCCATCCCGTCTGAGGGCGTTACTCGTCGGTGGAATACTGCAGGTATGCTCCCTCTTCGCGCCTTGCCCGTCGGGCGCCTCGACGCCCACAAGCATGCGAACTTGTTCTCGACCGGACCCTGTGGGTCTCAGGTGGAGGTTGGCGACCACGTTCGCGGCCTCGCTGCTGGTGTCCGGCGTCGCCGGCGCGCAGAGCTTCCAGTTGCTCGAGGCGACGATCGATGACGTGCACGCGGCGCTGACCTCGAGGCGGATCACCTGCCGTGTGTTGGTCCAGCGGTACCTCGACCGCATCGAGGCGTACGACGAGGCCGGTCCTGCCCTGAACACCATCCAGTTCGTCAACCCCGGTGCGTTGCGGGAGGCGGAGTCGCTCGACTCGGCCTTCGTCGCGTCGGGACTCGTCGGTCCGCTGCACTGTATTCCGGTGCTGCTCAAGGATCAGGTCGAGACCCGTGACATGCCGACGACCTATGGCTCGGCGCTGTTCGCGGGCTTCGTGTCCGGGCGCGACGCCACCATCGTCGTCCGGATGCAGGCGGCCGGGGCGATCGTGCTGGCGAAGACGAACATGGGCGAGTTCGCGTCCCGCTACGTCGGCTCGGCCTTTGGCGCCATCAGGAACGCCTACGACCCGACGCGTAACCCCAGCGGTTCATCGGGTGGCACCGGGAGCGGCATCGCCGCCAACTTCGGGATGGTGGGCATCGGCGAGGACACCGGGGGCTCCATCCGTGGCCCGGCGGCGGTCCACAGCCTGGTTGGCCTGCGACCCACCGTCCCGCTGGTCAGCCGACACGGGATGATGCCGGCGAATTCGTCCAGCGACACCCTGGGACCGATGGCTCGCACGGTGAAGGACGCGGCGATTCTGCTCGAAGTGCTGGCGGGCTATGACCCGCACGACCCGGTCACCGCCTACGCTACCGGCCAGGTGCCCGACTCGTATGTCGCGGGTCTCGCGGCGGATGGCCTGCAGGGGACGCGCCTCGGTGTCATCCGCGAACCGATGGATCCCAAGACCGACCCGGAGTCCGACGACTACAGACAGGTGCGGGCGGTGGTCGACCGGGCGATTGCCGATCTCCAGGCTCTTGGTGCCGTCGTTGTCGACCCCGTGGTCGTCCCCAACCTCGTATCGGTGCAGGAAACGTATGTCGGGAACAATTTCGAGACCGAACAGGCGATGAACGCGTATCTGGCGGAGCACCCCGACGCCCCCATCAAGACGGTCCGGGCCATCCTCCTGTCCGGCACCGTCACGCCGTGGCGGGCGCGGGGGCTGATGAACGTGGTGGGGAAGTCGACCGATGACCCCGGGTATCTGCGGATCCTCCAGGCGAGGGAACGGCTGAGACGAGGCGTCTTGACCGTGATGGCGGACCACGAGCTCGATGCGCTGGTCTACGCGACTTTCGACCACCAGACTACCGTGATCGCGCAGGACGCTCTCACAAACGCCGACACGGAGGACGCCTATGCCCGGGGTAACAACCGGTATCTGAGCCCGGTCATCGGGTTCCCGGCCCTGACGGTGCCGGCCGGTTTCACGACCGACGGGTTGCCGGTCGGGTTGGAGTTCCTGGGGCGGCCGTTCACCGAAGCGGTGCTGCTCCGGCTCGGCTATGCCTACGAGCAGGGCACACAGCGCCGCGAGCCGCCGGCAACGACGCCCGCGCTCGGTGATCAACCGTAGGGGTGCACTGCCGCTCGGCGCTGCCCACGACGTGAGTCGACGTGACTGAAGGAAAAGGGAGTCGTCCATGACGATGCACACACACGGCGCGACACGCATGAATCGATGGACGCGTGCTGGCATCGTTGCGGTCGTTGCCGCGTGCTGGAGCGCGCCGCTAGGGGCACGGCAACAGCCGCTCGTCGACGCATCGGGTCACGTCCGCGAGGAGGCGTATGACCACCTGCGTCGGACGTTGTCGGGTACCGACGTGGTCTACGAGTCGATCGACGGCCGCCGTCTGAAGGGGTGGTTGAACGAGGTCGTGGCGATCTCGCGGCAGAGCCGGGACGACGGCAACCGGTATTGGGGGCGCATCTCCGGCACGAAGTACGAGGCGATGACGGCGGACTGGACCGAGGCGCAGTTCCGCCGGTTGGGGTTGGAGGGTATCCGCCGGCAGCCGTTCGACCTGCGGCCGCAGTGGTTTCCGACCGATTGGAGCCTCACAGCCACGGGCGGCGGCCAGACCCTCAGTTTCGTCTCGGCGAACCCGGCCATGGGGTCGCAGGCGTACCCGAACGGGATCGAGGCCGAGGCGGTCTGGGTCGGGCTCGGGACCGCGGCCGACTTTGCGGGCCGTGACGTCGCCGGCAAGGCGGTCGTCATCCAGACGATTCTGGCACCCGGGCAGATGGGCAACTCGGCCTCCTGGGAGGGCGCGACCACACGCGCGCAGGAGGAAGGCGCGGCGCTGATCATCGGCATCTGGGGATACGGCGGCAATCTCGCCGTGTGGCAGAGCACGAACGCGTTCCAGATGGTGCGGGACCCCGACGGGACGTCGCGCTATGTCAGCGAGCGGGTGACCATCCCAGGGTTTTTCATGGGGTTCGAGGACGGCCGCACGCTGCGTGATCTGGTCGGGACCGGCCAGAGGGTGACGATCTCCGCCCGTGTCGAGACCGAGATGCGCGAGGGGCTCGCGAGCCCCAGCGTCTACGGCACGTTGCCCGGTACGACCGACGAGACGATCTACGTCATGGCGCATATGGATGGTTATTACGACGCCGCACTCGACAACGCATCCGGGATGGCGGTGATGATCGGGCTGGCCGAGTACTTCGCCCGGGTGCCACAAGCGGCACGGCGCCGGAGCATCACGTTCATCGGTACGGCGGGCCACCACGTCGGCTCGCCCAACGCGGCCTACTTGCGTGACCAGGGGATGCTCGAGAACACGGCCCTGATGATCAACTGCGAGCACATCGCGCCGACGCAGTTCGTCGCCTTCAACACGGAGCTGCGTCTGACGAACACCGTGACACCCCGTCGATGGTGGGTGCACGGCAGCCAGCAGCTGCTCGACATGACCCTCGATGCCTACCGCACATTCGGTGTCAGCCTCATCGGCGAGATGGACGGCCGCGCGACCGGCGAGATGATGTCGATCGACAAGGCGGCGCCGTCGGTGCAGCTCATCCGCTCGCCGGAGCACAAGCACACCGACGGCGACATCCCGGCCCTGGTGCCGGCCGCCGGGCTCGAGGCGGTCGCGCGCGCGTTCGCCAAGATCATCGACGAGGTCAACACGCTCGACCTCGCCGCGCTGCAGCCGGCGCCCATGAGATCGAAATGATGATCACGAGAACCGATCGTTGTTCGTCCGGCGCCCGGTGGGTGGTGGTCGCCGGATGCATCCTGGGGGGCGCCGCGGCGTCGGCCGGGCAGCTGCCCGGCCTGCCGCCGGTGCCGCTGCCCGATGGTCCCCGGCTGTTCGAGACGGCCGAGCAGCCGCAGATCCGACTCGTGGTGGTGACGCGAGGCCTGTCGCATCCCTGGGGATTGGCGTTCCTCCCGGACGGCGGCATCCTGGTCACCGAGCGCGCGGGACGACTGCGACTGATCCGTGACGGCGTGCTCGATCCGCACCCGGTCTCCGGCGTGCCCGAGGTCCACGCCGTCGGGCTGGCCGGGCTGATGGACGTCGCCCTGCACCCACGGTTTGCGGACAATCAGCTGGTCTACCTGACCTACTCGAAGCCAGGAGACGACGGCGTGCGGGTGACGCTCGCACGTGGGCGACTGAACGGTCTGGCGCTCACCGATGTGCGCGATCTGTTCCTGTCCGACCCTGTTCGTGGCACCGCCGCATCGCGGGTCGTGTTCGCACGCGATGGCACACTGTTCATGACCGTGGGCGGCGCCTTCGGGGCATCTACAGGGGGCCGGCGCGCCCAGGACCCGGATGACACGGTCGGGAAGGTGGTGCGGCTCCGAGATGACGGCAGCGTCCCTGACGACAATCCCTTTGTCGGCCGGGACGGCTATCGACCGGAGATCTATTCCCTCGGCCATCGCAACCAGCTCGGTCTGACGATCCACCCGGACACAGGCGCGCTCTGGCTGCACGAGAACGGGCCGCTCGGGGGCGACGAGATCAACCTGATCCGCGCGGGCGGCAACTACGGGTGGCCGGTCGTCTCCTACAGCCGCGAGTACTCCGGCCCGCGGGTCGCTTCACGCACCTGGCAGGAGGGGATGGAGCCGGCGGAGATCGTCTGGCTCCCCTCGATTGCGCCTTCTGGCATGGTCTTTTACGACGGCGACCGTTTCCCGAACTGGAAGGGCAGCCTGTTCGTCGGCGCGCTCAGGACCGGGATGATCCGGAACACCGGTCACCTCGAGCGGATCGTCTTCAACGAGCGGGGAGAGGAGGTGCGCCGCGAGTGGCTGCTCGCCGAGCTTCGGCAGCGGATCCGCGACGTCCGGCAGGGCCCAGACGGGCTGATTTACCTCCTGACCGACGCCGACGACGCAGCGCTGCTCAGAATCGAACCGGTCGACTGATCCGCACCACTCGACCGGCCATGCCACGGTCCCCCGGTTCCAGTTCGGTGCAGACGCGGCTCGCGCGGCACGTGCGCGTGCTCAGGCGGTGTACGCGGTGCCCGCTGATGCAACGCCCGGTCGTCAGCGGGGGACCGGTGGTGAGCAAGGTGCTGCTGGTCGGCCAGGCGCCTGGGGACACGGAGCCCAGGCTTGGACGGCCGTTTGCCTGGACAGCCGGCAAGACGCTCTTTCGGTGGTTCGAGCAGAGCTGTGGTCTGGACGAGGCGGCGTTCCGGTCCTCGATCTACATGGCGGCGGTCTGCCGGTGCTTTCCTGGAAAGAAACCGACAGGGGGCGATCGGGTGCCCTCGCGGGCGGAGATCGCCAACTGCGCCGGCTGGCTCGAGGCGGAGTTTCAGATTCTGCGACCGGACCTCGTGATCCCGGTCGGCACGCTGGCGATCGAGCAGTTCGTGGCGTGTCCGTCGCTCAGCGAGGTCATCGGCCAGCAGATGCGCATCCGGTTCGCCGGGCGCGAGACCGACCTGATCCCGCTCCCGCACCCATCGGGCGCGTCCCCGTGGCCGCGGATGGAGCCGGGGAAGACGCTGCTGGGAAAGGCGATGCGCCTGATCGCCGGTCACCCGGCGATCAGCGCCATCAACGGATGAGCGCCGTGCCCTGGCCACGAGCCGCCGGACACGACGCTCGCGCCGGCTATTTGAGCGCCGAGTAGTTGGTGGCACTCAGCATGAACACCTCGGCCGTGATCGGCACGTTGTACTTCGCCAGGAGCGCGGTCCACGCGGGGTCAGCGCGGAACCCGGCCCAGACCTCCTGCCGATGGGCGCGGTCGCGATAGGCCAGCATCCACACCAGGGTGTCTGGGTTATCGAGACTCTGCCAGACCGCGATGATCTCGGCGCCGTGCTTCTCGAAGATTGCGAGCTCTTCTTCGCGGAAGCGCTGATGCAACATGTCGATGTCGCCTTTGAAATCGCCGGTACCGACACGGCTCGTGTCGACCGTATACATGCGAATCTCGAAGCAGCGCGAGTCGGCCGCCACGTTGGTTGACAGCTCCGCCGACAGCTGGCCGGCCGGGCCACAGGGGGCCGGCGGAGTCTGCTGCGCGTGGGCCATACCGCTGAAGCCGAGGCCGATGATCACGGCGAACACAAATGTCCTCATGCCTGTCTCCTTCTACGATGGTTGCCGGTGCTAGCTACATCTGTGTCGGTCAGGCGCATCGAAACGTGAGCGTGGTGTCGCGCAGACCACGACGCCCACCGGGTGCCTGGGCTGTCTACTTGGCCGGCGAGAAGTCGGTCGGGTTCAGGAACAGGACCTCTGGACGCTTGGCCAAGAACTGGCCGTCGACCTGCGTGGACCTGGACATCTCCTGCCACACGGGGTCTTGCCCGAACGCTCGCCAGGACGCCGCTGCGGCGTCACGGTTGTCGTGCGCCACCATGTAGACCAGCGTGTTCTTCGACAGTTCCTCGTCGTCGGGCACCCAGTAGCCGATGCTGCTCATGCCGTGCTTGATGAAGAGGTCGATCTCGCCCCCGCCGAAGCGCTCCAGCAGCAGGGGCAGCTTGCCTTCGTTGGTCGTGTACGTACGCAGCTCATAGACCTTGTTGCTCTGCGCCTTGACGACGGAATACTGGTTGACGGCGATGCCGGCGACGAACGCCAGGACCACGAGGCCGAGTGTTTTTGCGTGCGTGCGAATCATCTACGTCTCCTTCGTCGCATCCAGCGACAGGTGTGGGGTGTGATGGGACGACACGACTGGATAGATCGCTGATGTGCAGGAAGCTTCACGATCGCTCATCACGGTTGGGGCGCTCTGACGATGGCGGCGTGGTCCCCGCCGGGTACGCGGCAGACGTCGCCACGTGTACCCGGTCCCAACCATCCGATTTCCTCCGCGGTGGCCTGTCGCCGGTGTTCCATGGGATGCACCCTGCATCTCAACTGCCAGGTTCAGCCATGGACCAGGTCGAGCCTGCCACGACACGTCCCGATGGGGCAGTCACCGCCGAGTCGATCGGACATCGACAACGTCTCGGTGAAAGGGGCTGGCACTGGCTCACTCGGCGACGTGGGTCCAAGCGTCGTCATATTGTATGTCCTGATGCGATCTCCGCTGGTCGAGGCCAAAGGGCCTACGCAAGCATAACTTCCCATGTTCGGCCGCCGATGCATCCCGTCTGGCGGCGCCGGCCGCCGCCCGGCCCGCTCATATCCTGGCTATGGCCAGGTCTCGCCGCAGCCGTGCGAAGGCGGATTGCTCGTCGGTCGAATACTGCCCGGATGCGCCCTTCTCGCGTCTTGCCAGCCGGGTGCGGCATCAGTACGACGCCCCACAACGGGTACTTATTCTTGCGCGGACCCTTATCATAGCGCCAACGCGCTCCGTGTCTCGGCCGCCCAGTGCGCTGCCCGCCCGGTCAATCGCCGCCGCAGCTCGTCGCCAACCTCCACGCGCGGGCAGGTCTCGGCGACATAGCCGAGCCAGTTCGCCACGTAATCGTCCAGCCACCGTTCGTAGTCCCGTAGCGCACGGTCGCTCGAGACGACCGAGCGACCTCGCCGGGCCCACACGTCGAACCGGCCGACGGCCAGATCGAGCAACTGCGCTCGATAGATCGCCGGGTCGAGCGTGATCTGTGCCGTGGCCTGCATCCGGGCGTCGAAGCGCACGAGCGCCGCGTGCGCCGCCCGGGTGGCGTCATTCCAGGCCGCGTGCGCGGGCTCACTGTGCGGGAAGGGGTTGCCGCCTTCGACGGGGTCCCGGTGCGACCAGCGCGGCACTGCGGAGGGCCGCAATTCTGGTGGACGGCGTGACATAGATAGTTGACAGTCTGGTGTGCATATTGTATGTCATTTATCCATGAAGTCGGTGAACGCGCTACAGCTACGCCAATCCCTCGGCAAGGTCATCAGGGAGCTGGAGGAAGACGGAGCACCGGTGCGCGTCTGTCGCGGCCGCAAGCCGGCAGCGGTCCTGGTGAGCCTGAAGGACTACCGGGAGCGCTTCGTCGACCGTGACGCCGATGACCGGCGCCGCGCAGTCGTCACCAAGCTGAAGGCGACCCGCGTCGGACGCTCGGATCAGACCACGACCCTGGATCTGCTTCGAGGGCTCCGCGGTCAGTCGTGATCGTCCTCGACGCGTCGGTCGCGTTGAAGTGGTTCGTCGACGACGAGCCGCTGGTTGACGAAGCACGAACCGTGCTCGACGACATCGGGCGTCAGCCGGCGGAATATCTGGTGCCGGAGCTGTTCATGAACGAGCTCCTGGCTGTGCTGTCGCGCCTGCCAGATGCCACCACGGGGCAGGTACGAGAGGCACTGACACTCGTCGAGACTCTGGGCATGGCCCGTGTCGCCAACGGTCACGACCTGATCCAACTAGACTCCTTGAACTAACGTCTATCGTGACCATCGAGTCAAGTTTTGGTCGTGTTGTTTTTGCTCTCACCACAATAGCCTTCGTTCAAAGGAGTCTAGCCCCCGCGTAGCGGGGCTGTGAGAAAAGCTCGGCTAGCGAGGCGGAGCCTCGCTAGCGATGGCGTGCGACTGGCGGCTATCCGGGTATGATGCGGTCTACGTTGCGCTGGCGGACCTGACGGATGGTGTCTGGCTCACGGTCGATGCGCGGGCTGCCGGCAAGGTGTCGCGCCGCGGTCTCGTGAGAGTCCTTGGACGGTAGACCAGGTGCGAGGAGAGTGATGCGCATGTTGAAGACACGTCGAGGTGGGGTCGTTGTCGTGCTGGCGGTCCTGGTCGTGCTCGCCATGGGGGGGGGTGCCGCTGGACAGGTCCTTCCCAACCCGTATCGGCAGGTCGACGGCTGGGCCACGCTGCCGGGGGGACGGACCCCGGGCGCGGTCGGCGGCGTCACGATGGACCCGGATGGTGAGCATCTCTGGGCGGTGATCCGCTGTGACGCGACCGCCGCGAACCGGTTCGGGAACGAATGTCTCGACTCGGATCTGGACCCGGTGTTGAAATTCGACATGGACGGCACCGTTGTCGAGAGCTTCGGGGGCGGGTTGTTCATCTGGCCGCACGGCATCCACGTCGACTCGGAAGGGAATGTCTGGGTGACCGACGCGGTCAGCGAAGCGCGCACGCCGGACGGGACCCGCGGGCATCAGGTCATCAAGTTCAGCCCGACCGGCCGGGTGCTGATGACGCTCGGGACCCCGGGCACGCCGGGGTCGGGCAACAACAGTTTCAACGCGCCAGCCGATGTCGTGGTGGCCGACAACGGCGACATCTTCGTCGCCGACGGGCACGGCGACAACACCAACAACCGTATCGTCAAGTTCTCGAAAGACGGCACCTTCCTCAAGTCCTGGGGCAAGACCGGCTACGCGCCGGGTGAGTTCCGGACGCTGCACGCGATCGCGATGGATGCCGACGGGCGCATCTACGTGGGTGACCGGTCGAACAACCGGATCCAGATTTTCGACCAGGAGGGGGAGTTCCTGGCGCAGTGGACGCAGTTCGGGCGGCCGAGCGGCATCTTCTTCGACGACCACGGCCGCATCTATGTTGCCGACTCCGAATCGGACGACGTCCAGAACCCGGGATGGGAGATGGGGATCCGGATCGGGGAAGTGGCGACCGGGTGGGTCACCGAGTTCATCCTCTATCCGTGGGGAGATCCGCGTGAGGTCGCGGGGAACGGCGCCGAGTTCGTGGCGGTCGACCGCGACGGCAACATCTATGGCGGCGAGCCGCGTCCACGCCGCATACAGAAATACATCAGGGTGAGGCCGTAGCAGCCCGTGGGGATGCCGGTGTCGTGGGTCACGTTGTCGACGTCCAGTCTATGATGCCGCGATCAGGTACCGGTCATGACGGATGGAGGGCCAGTCGTACGTAGCGTCCGGCGTCATGCGACACATCGCGCTCTGTCTAGGACTCGCCGCGTTCGTTGCGTTCGCCGTCTGTGGTCCTGAGACGCCGACCGGTCTTCTCGCCGCCGAGGTGATCGGCCAGACGTCCGCGGGTGCGACCCCGCCGGCCCGGGTCGAGCTGGCGGCGCAGCCGTACATCCAGGCGCGCTATCAAGCCGACCTGGCGGCGGTGCAAGACTTTCGACCGTCCTACCTGTTCTGGCAGCACATCTTCACCATTCCGGACGGGCGCATCATCTTCGGGAGTGCCGAGACCGGGCGCCTGCTGGCGTCGTTTCCGACCCGCGGCAACTGGGCGCGCGAGGGGGTCTGGGAAGACCCCGCGCTCGCCGGCACACTCGACGGTCTCAGGCTCCAGTCGCGTTTGAGCCGGCGGCGCGACCAGGTCGAGGAATTGTTGGAGCCGATCGTCGGGCCCGTCCTCCACAACCCGACGAGAGGGCGCTTCCTCTCGCCTCATGCCGAGCGCTACGGCAGCTTTCTCGGCCAGTGGGGCGACATCTACGAACGGTTCGGCGTGCCGGCCGAGATCGGGCTGGCCCAGGCGATCGTCGAGTCGGGTCTGAACGGGCGGGCCCGGTCCAGGGCACAGGCCCTCGGCTTCTGTCAGTGGCTCCGCCGGAACTGGAACCACCTGAACCGGCTCGCGCCGAACGTCATCGAGGCGTACAACCAGACCACCCAGGTGCCGTACTGTGCGGCGTATCTCACGATTCTCGCCACCATGTACGGCAGCTTCATCCCGGCGCTGTCGGAGCATCACGCGGGCGGCGTCAACGTCGGGCGTACCGTGATCAACGGCGAGCGGCTCGGTGGCACCGATGCGCGAGAGCAGTACCTGATCGGCTCGGAGTTCGCGCGCGACCTGCGAGGGGTCTCGATCCGACGCTACCGGGCGCTGTTCCGGAGCTATGGTCCCCGGTCGTTCCTGTATGCGGAGATGGTGTTCGGCAACACGATCAACGTCGAGCGGTTGACCGCCGGGACGCCGCAGACACCGATCTTCGCGATGCGCGTGCCACGCGACCTCCCGTTGACCGAGGTGACCCGGCAGACCGGGCTCTCCACAGACGAGGTGAAGCGTTTCAACCCGGCGCTGGTCAGGCGTGTTCCGGCCCGGGCGACGCTCTACCTTCCATCCTATGTCGAGGAGTTTGGTCCCGACGTGTCGTTCTGGCATCGTCCCCCCAGCCCCGCCTTTGCGTCGGTGCTCGACGAGTTCGTGCGGCTCGACGCCGACGTGCAGCGGTGGCACGAGGCGTCGTTCGAGCCCACGCTGCGCCGGTTCGAGCGACAGTTCGAGGAGACCGACACCGAGGAAGGGATGGTGATGGCGACGACCCTGGCCTATGTCATCGGCGACCTGCGCACGAGCCGCCGCGCCGCCATCCTGGACGAGTTCCGCACCAGCGGCCGCATTCTCCGCCTGTTTCAGGAAGGCGTCCGCGAGCTGCGGGCGGCGCTGTCCGGCGCGTAAAAGTATTGACTCGCCTGGCGATGCTTGCTAGGGTGGCGCATTCGTTGGACATGCGGCGTGTCGATGCGGAAAAAACCCGCGACCTGTCGAAGTCGGTTCGAGCGCGCTGAAGCTTGGGCGTTCCTTTCCCAGGAGTGTCGAACATGCGAAGCCGGTTGATCGTCTGCAGTCTCGTTGTCGTGCTCTCAGCCCTGTGCGCCGTTGCGCCTGCTGCTGCGCAGGACGACTACAGGGGCAGTGTGTTCTTGGGTTACACGTTTCTCGGCAACGACGACCTTGCCGTGAATACGTCCAATCTGCCGTGGGGCTGGTCTGGCGGCGGAGACATTCGGCTGAACGGGTGGTTCTCGATCGCCATCGACATCGGCGGCAACTTCAAGTTCGGCCTCCGCCCGTGTGGCAACGACAGACCCCTTGGGGACCCTGCATGCAGGCTCCTGGAGGGCGTCGAGACCCCGGCTCCGACCGTGGAGTTCCAGGGCCTGTCCTTCCACCGAACAGAACGGGAATGGTGCTCGCCCACGCTCCAACCGACTGAGGACATGCCGTCCAACCCCGGGTGCGAAGTGTCGCTCAACTCACAGGCTGCGTTCGGCGGTCCGAGAGTGACGCTGCACGCGGGCAGCGTGAAGCTGTTTGCTCATGTCCTGCCGGGCATTGTGCGTTCCACGCGGAGCATCGACTTCTTCACGCACACAGCGGTCAATTTTGCGATCATGCCCGGCGGCGGCGTCGAGTTCGCCGTCAACGACGTGTGGGGCATCCGCTTCCAGGGCGATTATCAGCGTGTCTTCTTCCCGAACCCAGACACCTCGAATTCCTCGTTGGTCAGTCGAACGGACTACAACCAGTTCCGGTTCATGACGGGATTCACGATCAACGTGGGCCCCCGGTAGATCGAGTATCGGTAATCCAAATTATTGGAGGCCGATCCAAGCATCTGAAGTGCAGGGTGGGTTGCCGATTGTCGTGGCGATGTAAGTAACTGTAAAAACTGGTGTTGTCAAAATACGAGGCGTAGATAAAACGGTATGATGTTTGCACATCAACCCAGCAAACCTCAACATAGATGTCTTTAAGTGACGAAATGCCGCACTATGAAAGACGCACGCGCAACTGAAAAAGTTCCCTCGTCAACCAATCCGTGAGGAGTGGAGGCTGAGCACATGGGCACACGGAAATTTCTTGTCTGTACCCTGGTCGCGCTGGTAGTGGTGGCTCTCTTGCCGGCTGTCGCCGCTGCGCAGAGCCAGTTCAGCGGCGAGGTCAACGACAATACCGGGGGCGTACTGCCCGGCGTGACGGTCGAGGTCAGCAACCCGGACCTGATCGGAGGGGCGCGCACGGCCGTGACCGATGGGCAAGGCCAGTACACCTTCATCGACCTTCGCCCAGGCACCTACACGCTGACCTTCGTGCTCCCTGGCTTCTCGACCCAGGTGCGGGCGGACGTGCTCTTGCCGGGCGACGTGAACATCTCGATCGATGTGCAGATGTCGGTCGGGGCGGTCGAAGAGTCTATTACGGTGTCGGGCGAATCGCCGGTGGTCGACATCCAGCAGGCGGAGAACACCGCGGTGTTGACCCAGGAGATACTCGAATTCATCCCGACCGGGCGCAGCATCTATAATTTTGCGGCCCTGGTCCCGGGCATCAAGCCGGAGCTCGGGTTCGGCCTGAATGCGCAGGACATCGCCGGGTCACGCAATACGCAACAGGTCTACATGTCCGGCCGTGGGGCCAGCCCGCTGGAGTCGGGCCTGTATGTGGATGGGCTGGACGTCAACACGATGGCGAACGATGGCGCCACCAAGCAGTATATGAACCCGATGGAGGCGGCCGAGACGACGTTTACGACGTCGGGTATGGGCGCCGAGGCGGGGTCGTCGGGGATCCGGATCAACATCATCCCCAGGGACGGCGGCAACAACCTGAGCGGCCAAGCCTTCCTCGGCGGCACCAACCGGAGCATGACCTTCGAGAACTTCAACAACCGGATGGGCGCGATGGGCATCCGCGGACCGGCCGACGACAGCGAGTACGGCTCGGAAGGGCTGGAATCGGGCACCCCGAAGATCTCCAAGGTCTACGATGTGAACGTTGCCCTCGGCGGACCGATTGTGCGCGACAAGCTGTGGTTCTTCACCTCCTATCGCGACTGGGGCTCGGACAACATCGAGCTCAACACGTTTAACCGCGACGGCACGCCGGCGGTCGACGACAGCCGGATGAACAGCATCCTGACGCGCATTACCTACCAGGCCAATGCGCGGAACAAGTTCGCAAGCTCCTTCGACCGGATCTTCAAGCGCCGGCCGCACCAGTTCGGACCGAACACTGACCGGCTGACGGCCTCGCGAACCACGGAGCCGAACATCAACTACTACACGGCGACCACGAAGTGGACGTCGACCCTCAGCTCCCGCAGCCTCTTAGAAGTGGGATGGTCCGCCGTCGGGCAGGCCTTGCGGTCAGTGAGCCAGGCGGGCATCGACTGCCAGTTCTGCCACCGCACGGTGAGCACGGACGAAGCGGCCACCATCCCGGCGATCGCACAGTGTCAGTTTTGCCACGACTTCGGCCGCATCGACGGCACCGCCTCCGACAGCCCCACGGCCGAGGCGGAGATCGCCAAGCTCTTCGACGAGCGTGGCTTCCCCCAGGCCATCAACTGGACGCGGGTACACCGGATGCCCGATCACGTGCAATTCGTGCACGCGCCGCACATCCAAAATGGCATCTCGTGTTCGACGTGTCATGGAGACATCGGCACCATGGAGGTCGTCAAGCAGGTGCGCAACCTCAAGATGCGCGACTGTGTCGACTGCCACCGCGAAAACAACGCACCGACCGATTGCACCACCTGCCACTACTAGGCGGGTGACGAGGGTGCCCTGGAGTGGCACCGCGGCGAGCAGAGAAAAGGAAAGGACGAGCGCTCGGATGAGCCTTTCGCGGCGACAGTTCCTTAAGTGGGCTGGGGTCACCGGCATCGGTGCGGTGATCTTCAACGGCTGCCGGGTGCCGGACCACGAGATCGAGGTCCAAAGCCCGGTGCAGATGCCCGAAGACCTCGTCACGGGACGCGACAACTTCTACGCCACGGTGGCCCAGTTCGACGGCGCCAGCGAAGGATTGCTCGTACGCGTGATGGAGGGAAGAGCGAAGAAGGTGGAGGGGAACCCCGACTATCCCCTCAACGGCAGCATGGGACGCCCACTGAACACAGGTAAGCACAGCATCCGTAGCGAAGCCTTGCTTCAAGCCGCCTACCACCCGGACCGCATCAAGACGCCCCTGGTGCGTATCGCCAAGGGCGGACCCTTCCGCCGCATCGGCTGGCCCGACGCCATCACTCGGCTTACCGACATCCTGCGCGACGCCGACCCCGCGTCGGTGCTGCTTGCCACCTCACCCGTCCGCGGCCGCC
>JADFPE010000245.1 GCA_022562495.1 Acidobacteriota bacterium | reverse complement strand
TGCGGTGTGTCCCTGGGTCCGCTTCGGGCTCAGGCCGGCCGGCTGCGCGGGCCCCGCTGTTGTGGGGGGCCTGCTCGCCGGCCTGGACTTCGTGTTCACCTCAGGGAGGGTCCGGGATGGACCCATTCGAATATCGAGCTGACTTGACAGGGTCATTCCATATCAGAGCCCCCTCGATGCTCAACCCGCCTCGCCGACGCCGGACGAGCTGCTTCCGGGTGCGTGTCAGGTCGCGGATCTCCTGAATCGCGGGCGGCGGTACGAAGCTGCCACGGATCAGGCCATGGGCCATCAGATCCGCCAGCCACATCGCATCGTTCATGTCGCTCTTGCGCCCTGGGATCGCGCGCACGTGTGCGGGGTTGGCCAGGAGTAGCTCGATCGTCGCCTCGAGCACGTGCCACCTCGGCTTCCAATACAGTACAGGCCCGTGGCCTCCAGCACCGCGACGCGGCAGCCGTGCTCGGCCAGCCAGTCGGTTAAGGCCAGCAGGCCCCGCGTCGTTGTTGGAAACCGCCCCCGCACCCGCCGGACGCGACGGCCACTCCCGATCCGCACGCACGCCGCCACCTCGGCTTTGTGCACGTCCAGCCCCGCGCATCGCTCATGCACGACATCCATGCCACACCTCCACGGCGGGGCGCGGAGCTGGCGAACTCTGCAGTCTATAGAGCGTGCTTGCGTGCCCGCGCACGACCGTGCGGAACACGTCGTCACAGTCCGTGGTGCGCACCAGCTCCCGGTCCAACTTGACAACGGGCTCAACAACACCAAAGTTGACGCCGACCTCTATGCCCTAGCCGCTCACACCCTTACCCGTTTCATCCGTCGTGGTGACCGCTGACATGGGGAACTTGACAGTGCCATCCAGAGTGCCATTGGGGTGTACAAGCGACAAACGGTGGCACGCCCCCATTTTTAGGGCCTGATCCTCGGTTTCGACCCACCGTTTGTGCAGATCGCGAATCGGTGTGCGCGTGCCACTACTGGGAAGAACTGGCTCAACCTTGAGGGGGCAGGTCAGTGATGCACAGCCAGCTGTTCGATCTGCTGAATTGAGCCGGTAGCGCCGGCACCCTGTTGGTGATATAAGGGCGGCACGGACGGCCACGCCGTATAGAGGCGCCGTCCGACGGCATTGAGGGGTGTGCATCATGTCGAAGGGAACTCGCGTCGGCGTCGGCGGATCGCGTTGGCTGGGAACGGATTTCGTAGCGGCGGCAGTCCGGCTGGCGATCGCCGTACCGATCGTGCTGGGTGCCTCGACCGGCGCACCGGGTGTCGTCGTCGCGGCGGCGCAGCCCCCGTCGGCGGACGGAGCCTTCACCACGGACCAGGCGGCCAGCGGCTGGTCGGCCTACGGCGTGCAGTGCCAAGAGTGTCACGGCCCGGCCCTGGAGGGGATGGAGCAGGCCCCGCCCCTCTCAGGCGTGGATTTCCTGAACAGTTGGGCGGGACAGACGACCGATGAGCTGTTCGCCTACCTGCGCGACGAGATGCCTCCAGGGCAGGCCGGCTCGCTCAGCGATTCGTCCTACGTGGATCTGGTGGCTTACCTGCTGGAGTCGAACGGCGCCGTGCCTGGTGAGCGCACCCTGACCGCGGATGCGGGGGTGACGATCGGCGACGCGGCGGACATCTCCGAGGCGCGCCGCGCGGCGCAAGCGGGCGAGCGGCTGCGGCGGCGATCGTCGCGCTTCGTCAACCAAGAGGTGCCGCACGCGCTGACCCCGGTGACCGAGGCAATGCTCGCGGACCCGCCGCCAGGGGATTGGCTGAGCTGGCGGCGAACGCGCAACAGCCACGGCTACAGCCCGCTCGATCAGGTGACGCGGGACAACGTCGCCGATCTGAAGCTCGCATGGTCGATCTCGATCCGGCCGGGCAACCACCAGACGACGCCACTGGTGCATGACGGCGTGATGTTCCTCGCCAATCCGGGGAACGTGGTGCAGGCGATCGACGCGGCGACCGGCGACGTGATCTGGGTGTACCGCGCGCGGCTGCCGGAGGACGCGCGGGCCGGCGCCACCCGCACGCTGGCGCTCTACGGCGACAAGCTGTTCCTCGCCACGGCCGACGCCGCGGTCGTCGCCCTCGACGCGCGCACGGGCGCGGAAGTGTGGCGGACGGTCAAGGCTGACTACACGCAGGGCTTCCGGCAGAACGCCGGCCCGGTCATCGCCAACGGGATCGTCATCACCGGCACCAACGGCTGCGAGCGATACACAGAGCAGAGCTGTTTCATCACCGGCCACGATCCGGACACCGGCACGGAGCTCTGGCGAACGTCCACGATCGCGCTGCCGGGCGATCCGAACGACGCGTCATGGGGTGACACGCCGCCGTATCTGCGCGCGGGCGGCGACACCTGGATCCCGGGCAGCTACGACCCGGATCTCGGTCTCTTCTACATCGGCACGGCGCAGGCGAAGCCGTGGGTGGCGGCGAGCCGCGGCATGACGACGCAACAGGACGCGCTCTACACCAACTCGACGCTAGCGCTGAACCCGAGCACCGGACGGGTGCAGTGGTACTTCCAGCATGCGCCGGGCGAGACGCTCGACCTCGACATCGTGTACGAGCGCGTGCTGGTCGATGTCGACGACGAAAAGTGGCTCTTCACGATAGGCAAGGACGGCATCCTCTGGAAGCTCGACCGGCGAACTGGCGCGTTCGTCGCCCTGCGCGAGACGGTCCACCAGGACATCTTCGCGTCGATCGACCGGACCACCGGCGAGCTGACCTACAGAGAGGACCTGCAGGACATCGCCATCGGCGAGCGGGTGTTCGCCTGCCCCAGCCTGCTGGGCGGCCACAACTGGCAGGCATCGGCATACCATCCGGGCGCCGGCGCCCTCGTCATCCCGCTCCACCAGGCGTGCATGCACCTGACCGGGCGCGACGTGGAGTTCATCGAGGGGGGCGGCGGGACGGCCGGCCGCTACGAGCTGCTGGAGATGCCCGGCAGCGACGGCAACGTCGGGAAGCTGGCCGCCTACGACGTGCGGACGATGGAGGAGCTCTGGAGCCACGAGCAGCGAACGCCGTTCCTGACGTCTGCGCTGACGACGGCGGGCGGATTGGTCTTTGCCGGTGACGGCGCCCGCTACTACCGGGCGTTCGATATCGAAACGGGCGAGGTGCTCTGGGAGACGCGTCTCGCCGCGTCGGCGCACGGGTACCCAATTACCTACGAGGCCGGCGGACGGCAGTTCATAGCCGTCCCGGCTGCGCTGGGGGGCGTCTTCCGAAGTCTCACGGCGAAGCTCAGCCCGGAGATCTACCAGCCCGAAGGGGGAAACGCGCTCTTCGTCTTCGCTCTGCCGGAGTGAAAGTCAGGCCGAACTCGGCGACACCCCAGATCCAGAGCGATCTCGTCGAAGCGCGGCCTTGGTGCGCGAATGTTGCTCCTCAGGCACCGACGGGCCATATTTTCTTGGCGTCTTGACGCCCGAACGAAGACGATCTTCGGCATGAAGTCGCGAGTGCATCCGAAGTACAAGACGAAGTACCACGTTGGGAATTGGCCGGAGTCCGAGCGCGCGCTCGTCCAGCGAGGCGACGTGACGCTCTGTGGCTCTCCGCGGACGCCATTAACGCTTGGACACCTCGGCCGTCCGGCCGACGAGGCGGGCAGCGCAAGTTCTCAGATCGCGCGATCGAGACCGCCTTGACGCTTCGGCTCGTCTTCGGGTTGCCGCTTCGCCAAGCGGAGGGCTTCCTCCGGTCCTCGATGCCACCGGGCTCTCGATCGTCGGCGAAGGCGAGTGGGCGGCCGTGAAACATGGAGGACGCGGCCGGCGCGGCTGGAAGAAACTCCATCTGGGCGTCGACCGATCTGGGGCGATCGTCGCGCATACGCTGACCGACGGCAATGCCGACGACGTGCCGACCGGTCTGAAGCTCATCGATGCGGTCGACGGCGACATTTCTAGCGTCACCGGCGATGGTGCCTACGACACGATCGCTATCTATGAGGCGGCGGCTGCGCGTGGCGCAACGGTCGTCGTTCCAGCAACGATCACGCTGGCCGTGTCGCGGCGGAAACCACGAGCTAGCCTTCGCGACCGCACGATCCGGAGGGTAAATCAGGTCGGACGCCGCCGATGGAAGAAGGAATCCGGCTACCATCGACAGGCGCGGATGGAGAACGCCTTCTTCCGCTACAAGTCGATCATCGGTGACCGGCTTCGTGCTCGACACTCCAAGGCTCAGGACGCTGAAGTGCTGATCGGGTGCAACATCCTGAACCGCATGACCGAGCTTGGTCGCCCGGCCTCGTTCGCGATCGGGCCGTGAGGTCGTTGGGTCGGGGCGGACTTCGCCGCCCTGTGGTCTGTGCAACAACGCCTGGCCTCGGCGTCGGCGCTGATCATCTCGGTCAGTCTGTTCCTGGTGGGCCCGCGGTTGTGGGCGCTCGGAAAACTGCACGGGTTCATGACCCCGGTGCAGATGTTCCGCGACCGGTGGGAGTGCGGGCACATCGGCACGGCGATCTTCGCCCTGCTCGCGATCTTGCTGGTGGCCTACATCATCATCGCGGTGATGGGGGGCGGGACCGCGTTGAACGCGATCAGCGGGGGCCTGGTGCCCTATTGGCTCGGTGGCGGGATCGTGGCGGTCGTCGTGAGGAGCTACGTCTTCTTTGGTGGGATGCGCGGCACCGCGTGGGTCAACACGTTCCAGACGGTGCTGTTTCTCTCGTTCGGAGCCGTGGCGATCATCCTGATCTGTGGGCGGATTGGCGGGTTCTCCGCCGCGATGGAGTCGTTGCTGGCGTCGGAGACGACCGCATCCCTGCTGATCCGAGAGCGGATGCCGCCGCGGCTGTTCGTCAGCTACATGTTCATCCCGTTGTCGACGATTGTCTTCCCGCACATCTCGATTTTCTGCCTGACGGCGCAGAAGATGAGCCAGTTCAAGAAGACGGTCATCTGTTATCCGATCTGCATCCTCGCAATTTGGCTGCCATGTGTCTTTCTCGGGGTGGTGGCCAATGCGATGACCGACGTACCGGAGATCGCCGCCAACCCGGACGCGCGCGGGGCGCTGGCGCTGCTCGACCCGTCGGCCGGCACCGCGGTGGTGGCCGAGCTGCAACGGGTCGCTCGACGCGCGCATCGGGCCTTGACCTCAGCCCTCCGTCGCGGCATCCTCTGCACGACGAGCTAGCCGCTGCGCAACGTCGCAGCCAGACCGGTGCCGGCGTGCGTGTTCGGAACCCGACGATGCGTCGTTAGTACCAGGTGGGAAGAAGCCACAGGAGTGAGTCATGTTGCAGAACGATGTCGAGACGCTCCGCGGTCTCACGCAGTTGGCGGTTCGCTTCGGTCCGTTTCTGTTCGCCGTCTTCTACGGGATTTTGGCGCCCATCTGGGCGTGGCGGAATTACGCCCTCCAGACGGACCCCAAGAAGGCGACGACGGCGCGCCACTACTTCTGGGTTGTCGTCACCGTCGGTGTGGTCCTGATCGGTGCCACGTCCATATGGTGGTTCATGCAGCCGCCGGTCCTCTACGTCTACCAGGGCACTATTCGTCAGCTCGACGAACAGATGAAGATCTCGTCGACCGAGCTCTATCTGAAGTCGCGGCCCTTGGTACGACTGTCACCGCAGTCGCCTGAGCAGCGGCACGAGGACTTTCTCATCGTGAAGAGCGAGCCGTTCACCGACACTGACACGTTCACGATCCGCTTCTTCAAGGTCGGGGGCGACGAAACGGAACACGCGCTGCGATACTCGGAGGCCAGGAATCCCCAGTTCACCTTCGAGTTCGACGAAGTGCAGGGCAGAATGCAGCTCAGGCCGCTCGCGGCCCCTGCCCCAGCCGACACCCGGCGTTGGAACACCCTGTTTCCGACCCTGCATGCGAGTACGCGCGCGCCGCTCGAGAGCGCAGCGCCACAGACGGCGGCGCAGGAGCTCTCACACGAGGCGCTGATCGGAATCCTGCAAGAGGAGCGCAGCGCAGTGGGCGCCAAGATCAGAGCGCTCAAAGGTCTGAGCGAGGGGGACGTCGAGGAACTCGCTTCACATGTCGCGCGACCCCACGCCGAGGAACCGCTCTTCCTGACGCTGCTCGACCTCACTCGCCACTCCGACACGGAGCTGTCGTACTGGGCCTCTCGGCTCGTCAGCCAGGTGAAGGTCGAATCGATCGTCGCGGACCAGCTGCAGTCTGGCGATGCTCGCGCGCGGCAGGCGCTCTATCGGATGGCGCAGGACCGAGCGAAACGTGTGCTCGGCTCTCTCCCGCCAGAATTCCAGCCGCCGTGGCTCGATCCCCTGAGAGACCGCATCGATTCGGGCACGCAGACGCACGTCCTCGTGCCCACCGGGTCGGCCGAAGGGGACCGGTACTACGTTCGCCTCAGGTGGAATCGACGCGACACCGCGACGGTCGAGTGCCTCGCCGAAAACGTCGGCCATCTCATGTTCGACCCGAAGGCAGATGCCCTCCAGGCACTGAACACCCAGACCGAGGCACTGGCTTACTGGTACTCCAAGGATCTCGCGCTGAGCGTCGGGGAAAGCGCGGAGCAGTGCGGGGGGCAGCCCTCATTCGTGAGCGGCCTCGGACCCAAGTGAGCACGGGTCAGGCGCTCACTCTTGATCAAACGGTTGAGTGGTGTGTCGTAAAGCCTTGCAGGAAATAGGTGGCGGAGAGAGAGGAGTCGAACCCACGGCGCAGCGTCGCGCGCGTCGACTTACCGAGGTGTGACGATAGGCAACATTAGTGGGGTGCGCCGCCGCGGACACAGTCAGCCGAAATCAGGGGAACGCAATTTCCACGGCGAGACGATCGACGATATTAGAGCCCCCTCGATGCTCAACCCGCCTCGCCGACAGGGCCTCACCCAGCGCTTCGGCGAGCTGACCGCGCTCGACGGTGTCGAGTTGACGGTCGAGCGCGAGCGCTTCCACGGCCTGATCGGCCCCGACGGCTCGGGCAAGAGCACCTTGATGAAATGCATCGCCGGCGCCATCGTGCCGCCGACCGCCGGCAAGATACGGTTCGATGGCGCCGTCATCACCCGCCATCACCCGCCGTCGCCCGGACGAGCGCGCCCGCGCCGGGCTCAGCATCAAGTTCCAGATCACCAGCGTGCTGC
>JADFPE010000244.1 GCA_022562495.1 Acidobacteriota bacterium | reverse complement strand
GAAGGCGCCCGTCGAACGATCGTCGAGCTCGACGAGGTGTGGCACCGCCCCGGCCAGGATTGCCAAGTATCGAGAGTTCCTGACCGAGGCCTTCGAGACTAGCGTCTAGAGCTGCTAGAGAGACGGCGAGCCGTAACCCCGAGGCACACATGGATGTGGCGTCGCGGATGGCCCCCAACAACTCTTGTCCGGTTGCCTTTGGCCGCGCCAGCGTCAGTCTGACGCGCCGTCGTATAGAGGAAACGGCCAGCGAGTCGAAGCGGGGGATTCTCCCTCGTCGCGGTGTGTACTGGCCGCTCGCGACATCGATCACGACGGGTCTCGGTGCGACGCGGGGTGTCACGTCGGGCTGCTAGCGGGATGGCTGGACGCCCTGACCCTCTCGTGCGACGTAGAAGCGGTCGGCCGGCAGCGCGTCCACGGTCTCGACGAGACCGCTCGGCCAGCGAATCTCGAGCCTGGTGACCCGGTCGGCGCCGCCGAGCCCGAAATGTATCCGCATGTCGTTGTGTGAGAGGTAGCTGCTGCCGCTTCGCACTTCGCTTGTCTGTGTGCGCCCGCCCGCCTCGATCGTGACCTTCGCGCCGATGCCGTCGCGGTTGCTCTCGGTACCGGCCAGCCGGAGTGTGACCCAGTGGTGACCGCTGGCCGTGTCGTTACGGAGCAGCGTGGGTCGGTCGTTCAAATTGATCAGGAGCACGTCGATGTCGCCATCGTTGTCGTAATCACCGAATGCCGCCCCGCGGGTCGATTTTTCGACCAGCAGCCCGCCGCCCACCTCATCGGTCACGTCCCGGAACCGTGTGTCCCCCTGATTCTGAAACAGCTGGCTGCGCTGGAGGTACGTGGTGGCGAGGCCCTGTTGATCGACTTCAGGGACCACATGGCCGTTGGCGACGAAGATGTCGAGGTGCCCGTCGTTGTCGATGTCGACGAACCCGACGCCCCAGCTCAGATACGGCAGCGTCGGCCCGGCGATGCCGGCGGCACTGCTGACGTCGCTGAAGAACCCCGCGTCGCTGTTTTCGTAGAGCGTGCTGTAGTCTTCGGAAAAATGGGTGACGATCAGATCGAGACGCCCATTGCCGTCGTAGTCACCGACGTCGACGCCCATGCCTGCCTGTTCTCGCCCGGTGGCACTGAGTGCGACTCCGGCGACGAGCCCATCTTCCGAGAACGTCCCGTCGCCGTTGTTGTAGAAGAGGAGGTTCGGCTTCGAATCGTTCGCCACGTAGATGTCCGGCCACCCGTCGTCATTGAGGTCGGCAAACACGACGCCGAATCCGTAGTACTCGGGGCCGTGAACACCGGCAGCCTCAGTGACATCCGAAAACGTGCCGTCGCCGTTGTTCCGATAGAGTGTGTCCGGCTCTCCGGGCAGTCCGACCGGACCACACGCGACCTCGATCCCCATATAGCGGCAGCCCGCGCCGTCGCCGCGCTTGGGTACCTGCGTGTCATCGAACGTCAGGTAGTTGACCACGTAGAGGTCCACGTTCCCGTCCCGGTCATAATCTCCGAAGGCACAGTTGGAGCCCCAGTGCGCATCGCCGACGCCGGCGGTTGCCGTGACGTCCGCGAACGTGCCGTCGCCGTTATTGCGGAACAGCACGTTTGGTCCGAAGGCAGTGACATACACGTCCTGGAAGCCGTCGTTGTCGTAGTCAGCGACACAGGTGCCCATGCCCCAGCCCCTCGTGTCCAGACCGCGCCCTGCCGTCACGTCGTTGAAGGCGCCTCGTCCGTCGTTCTCGTACAGCACGACCATCGGGTCGCCACCGTGTTCGAACGTGTCGAGTGTCGAACCGTTGACGATCAGCACGTCCAGATCGCCGTCGTTGTCGTAGTCGAAGAAGGCGGCACCGTTGCCGTTGACCTCGACGATGTAGTCCTTCGACAACCCGCCCGAGACGTTGAGGAGCGTCACACCCGCCTGCTCGGCGACGTCCACGAATTTGATCGCGAGCTCCGATGCGCGCGACGACGCGGTCAACGACAACAGCAGCAGCAGGACTACCGGAATCCAGGCAGATCCAGCGGCGCGCGTTCCGGCTCGCTTCCACCGGCCTTGTAGTCCGTGGGGAAAGTCCCGCGTTGCACCGAGACCGGTGATGCGCCCGGCTGACAAGGCGCGACGAGGGAGCATACCGGCAGTATTCGACCGAGAAGCAACGCAGACAGCCGGGATGCAGCGCCGGTCGAATGCAGCGGGACTTTCCCCACGGGCTGTTAGCTCATCGTCCATTGCGCTGGCGTTCTGCCCTCATCTGTTCATAGATCGTTCGTGTCCGCTCGCTCTCTTCCAACCGACCGACCTCCTGGTAGGCGTCGGCCAGGTAGAGGTGAACGAACTCGGAATCTTCGGCCACCTCAGCCGCCCGCTCGAAGATCTCGATCGCTTCGTCGAATCGACCAGCGTCCATCAGGGCCAGGCCGAGGTTGGTGTGGGCCGCGCCACTCGGGTCCATGTCGACCGCCTGGCGCAACAGCTCGATGGCGCGGTCACGCTGTCCGACGCCCACAAGACCGAGCGCCTCTTGATTGAGCGCGTCCAGTTCGCGTTGCCGACGCTCTCGGTCTTCGCCTACGGATTGTCGTCGGGTGTACTCGGCAAGCTCGCTCCTGCCTTCTGCCACCTCGCCACTGCGAATGAGTGCCTGACCGAGTGCGTATCGCGCCTGCATGTCGTCTGGGTTCTCCGCCAGCGCTCGGCGCGCAACGGCCACCGCCTTCGCGAAATGTCCCCGCTGCAGCTCAATCTGCGCCACCCTCGCGTGTGCGTCGCTGTTCAGCGGATCGAGAAGCAAGAGCACCAGATACTCCGTGTACGCCTCGTCGAGGCGACTCCCCTCCATGAGCAGCCGGGCGATCCCCGAGCGCGGGACCACGGTGTTCGGGTCGACCGCAAGCGCGTCCCGGAACGACCCGATCGCCTCGTCCAACTGCAGCTGCTGCACATGAATCTCGGCAATGCTCAGATGGAGCCGGTTCACCGCTACGAGCGGATAGCGTTGGAGCGCGTCGCGAAACGCCACGACCGCCTCCCGGTTACGCGCGACGCTTTGGTGAAAGCGTCCGAGGTTCTGATGCGCCACACCCGACCGCGCGTGTGCGGCGACCGCCGCGTTGATTTCCGCCTCGACCGCCTCGTTCGGCTGGGCCGAGAGGAGCGCCGTTTGAAGTGACGTGCGGAGGCGCTCGTTTGCAGGCTCCAGAGCCAGCGCGGCGTTGAACTGCGTCACCGCCGCATCGATGTCGTCGGCCGCCCAGAAGACATTGCCCAGCAGCCGGCGCGCCTCGCTCGAGGCCGGATGCTGTCTCACCGCGGTTTCGAGATGATCGATGGCCTCGCCTTCATTCATCTCCGCCAGCGCGTGGCCGGCCAGCCGAAGCCGTGGCGTCTCGAGCGTCACGTCCAACTCGAGGGCACGTTCGAACGCCAGCCGCGCCTCGTCCGGTTGGTCGAGCGCCATCAGAACGTGCCCGAGGGACACATATGCGGCAGCTCCGGCAGACGGGTCCGCTGCCGCACGACGCGCCGTCTGCAGCTCGTGCTCTGGGTTATCACCCAGGGCGGGGACGTCCTGGGTCAGCGGATCGCTGCGCATTGCGTCGCGCAGCGCTGCCACGGCGTGCTCATAGTCGCCGCCGGCAAAATGTCTGGCCGCGCTCTCGTACGCAGCAGGCAGGAACCCGACCACCGCGGCACCGGCGCGTGCCAACAGATCGACCGGCGCTTGCCTCGTATCGAAACGGCTCCGTTCGCTGAGCACGCGCGACCTCATGCTCTCGCTGAGCTGCAGACTGGGCGCGTTCCAGAGATCGTTGAGCTGCTGTTCGGCTGCTCCGACAAAAGCCTGAAGCGCGGCAGTCGCTTCCGTGGTTCGTCCTAGTGCACGGTAAGCCGACGCAAGCTGATAGAACGTGAGGGCAGCGCTAGGGTCGGCCACGGTCGCCTTGTGAAAGGCGTCGGCTGCGCGCTCTGGCTGGGACTCCGCGAGATGAATCCGGCCGAGCATCACGTATCCGTCCGGGCGTGTCGGTTCGAGCGCGATGGCTCGTTGGCACTCACGGCGCGCGTCGTCGAGACGGTGCCGGTCGAGATACACCTGCGCGAGGACGAGTCGTGCCCTCGCCGTGCCGATGGAGTCAGCCACGCGTTCCAGCGTCCCGACGGCGTCGCCCCACGCCGCGAGCGACGTATCCAGTGTCTCGAGGGCCGCACGAAGCCGGTACCCTTCGTTGCCGTATGCGCCCCCCAGGTCGGAGACGACGCCGAGCATTGACTCGGAAAAACGCCGTTTCGACTCTTCAGCCGCGTCGTAGGCCCGAAGAAATGTTTGCAGCTCGGCGTCTGGCTGGCCCGCGGCGGGAGCTGCTGAGATGACCACTCCAACGACGACACCGGCGAGCGTCGTGGCCACTGTGCGAACCGGACGAGACATGACGGCGCGAATCGACATAAACGTGTCACCCACCGCGGCGCATCCCGACAGAAAAAGGGGCAACGCGCCCAAAGGCCCACTACCCCTTCTGCATAGTATAGTGCGCTTGTGGAGAAGAGGTACAATCGGGATTGCCCCGGCGAAGACCAGCAAGTTGTCCGGCTAGGCGGCGTCACTTGGTCGCTTGACCTCCTCCGGAGACGGGTTACCATAGCAGTCAGCGAGCCAGGAGGGCTAGGTATCATGCGTCAGCTTCGCGTCATTCTGTCGAAGAGCCGACAGTCGTGGCTGTGTGCCTGCGTGGTCGCTCTGGGTGTGGGTATCGTCGCGAACCCACGAGCCCAGACGACGCCACAACAACGGCCACCAGGCGACGACAACGCTGCCAATCAGTCCGCAACCTTCCGTGTTGGCGTGACCCTCGTTCGGACTGACGTCATCGTGCGCGACGAGAACGGCATGTTCGTGCCCGACCTGACGCCGGATGATTTCCGTATCGAGGAGGACGGCGTTCCACAGGAGATCGCGTCGCTCGTACTCGTGCATGGTGGGCGGGTATTCACGCAGCTCACCCCCCCGGCACCGGTCCAGGAGGGGATTGTCCTTCCAACGCGGCGGGTCGAGAACGACACCGCGGGGCGCATCATCATCTTCTTCATCGACGCGCTCCATCTGCAGCCGGAGATCACTCCCAAGGTTCGTCACTTCATCAAGAAGGTCGCAGATGTCCTGGTTCACGAAGGGGATCTGGTCGGCCTTATTTCGAACGGCACGTCGTCGAATGCGGTCGATTTCACCTATGACCGTGCCGCGCTGTATTCCGCAGTGGACCATATCATCGGGAGTGGATTCACTCCTCGTGACTTGATTACCGCCATGCAGGAGGGGCCCAATGGGCCGGCGGAGTTGCGCTGGCGTGCGCATCGCGCCTTTTGGACCGTCAACCTGCTCATCGAGAACCTCGAGTCCATCGTGGATCGGCGGAAGGTGCTGATCTACATCAGCACCGGGTATGACCTGAATCCGTTCGCGCTGCAGCGTCTGAATCGTGACAACGCACCAAGCAGGGACTTGCGGGACCGTCCCATCGACCTGGCCGACGGCGCAGGTTTCGACCCCGAAGTCAACGACGTTTTCGGGAAGGTAGAGCGTCAGGGCGCGGTGTTTGCCGATGGGGAGCTGATCGCAGAGTTGACCGAGCTGACGCAAGCGGCCAATCGGGCCAACACCACCTTCTATACGATGGACCCGCGTGGACTCATTTCAAGCCCCGACCTCGACTACGACGTGCCGTTCGAGGCCTGGCGGGAGTACATGTCAACGACCCGGTCCAGCCTGCGGTCGCTGGCCGAGCTGACTGGGGGCATCTCGATCGTGAACACCAACAACCTCAACGCGCTGCTCCGCAAGATCGACGCCGAGACCAGCGACTACTACGTGGTGGGTTTCTACACGAACAACCCGGACCCGACCCATCGCACGCGCCAGCTCGCTGTGAGCGTGAACCGCGATGCTGTTACGGTCCAGTCGCGGACCTCCTACACGTTCAGCCGAACCGCGGTCCAAACCCCGTAGCATCCTAACGTGGCAATGTGAGCAGCGTCATGACCGTCATCGCGAGAACCGGGTTCGTCGCCTTGCTCGCGCTGGTGCCGACCGCGGCGGTGCCCCTACTAGGGTTCAAAGGCACGACTCAAGACCCTGCCGGCATCGCAGGCGAGGTCGGGGTTGTGCTTCGTGATGACCTGGCGCTCGATACCGTCGACTATCACGTGGAGGGGACCGAGGTCACCCTGTCGGGGCGGGTGCCGACACTCTGGGTCAAGACGCAGGCCATCGACCAGCTGCTTGCGATTGATGGCGTCGAGACTGTCGCGAGCGAGCTCCGCATTCCCGAGGTCGAAGACGATGATGAGATCGCCCGGGCGGTCGGCTCGGCGCTGCAACGGTATCAGCACAACACGATCTGGGATTACGTCGAGGGCTCGGTCACCAACGGCGTCGTCACGCTCACCGGGAGTGTCACGCCAGACCGTGACAAGCCCGCCGAGCTGTTCGAACGCGTTGCGAAGATCAGGGGCGTACAGGAGATCAACCTCGAGATCAGGCGTCAGTCGTCCTCTCGACGCGACAGGGATCTGAGACTCATCATCGCCCAGAGGGTCCGACGCCATCCGACATTCTCCCAATACGCCATTCTCCCTGACCCGCCTTTCCGGATCCTCGTCGACCAGGCCGTGGTGACGCTCGTCGGTTCGGTGCGAAGCAACGTCGAGAAGCGAGTGCTCGAACAGATTGCCCGCCAGGCGTTCGAAGTAGATCGCGTGGTCAATCTGCTTCAGGTCGGCGGCCGGTAAGGCCGCCGCGTCGGGCGCTCACCATCCATTTTCTTGGATTCGGTTACGAACCATTGGATAGCTCAACTGCGTTATGCACCCTGTTGGATCGGTCATTAGACCTACGGACAGTTCGAAGATGATGACAATAGATGACAAACAAGGACAGAGCAGGACAGGTAGAGCGCTGCCACTCTCTCGTCACCGAAGTTTGTGAATCGCTATTCATGAGGCATAATATTTGCTTAACATTTAGAGCACAGCGGTTCGGTATTTTGTGTTAGTCTCGCTCGTCAAATCGAGCTGAAGGGGAACCGACGGGCGACGTTAGCCGTGAGTGC
>JADFPE010000243.1 GCA_022562495.1 Acidobacteriota bacterium | reverse complement strand
ACGGTCGATGGAGCCTGATCCGCCGCGGCGGATCCAGGCGCAGAATAAGCCGTTTGAATGCAGAGTCATTTTGCGTAGGGGCTCTAAGTCAGGTGAACACAGAGCCAGGGGAACGGCTTCTCCGAATGGCAGCTGGACTACTAAACTCGCCACGCAACAGGCCTTTATACAACAGCTCTCTACGGGTGACCTCTAGGCTTGCCCCCGAAATAGTGAGTGTCCCTTACTATTGTCAGTGATTCAAGTCTACACAGCTCATCCTAGTCCGTGCGTTGCCAATGCAAGGATTCTGCTAAGAGCCCGCCGTTTTCGCGGATAGCCATCGCTTTCAGAGCTAGCTGTCACCTCGTCTGACACTCGGCTTGGGCCTATATCCGTCCGCCAGAACCACCCTTGACCCAGTCACTTTCCATGATAAAATGGGCATCCTGTAGTGAGATCAAGGAGCTGAATGTGATCACAACTATTGATGGCGAACTTGGCGGGGGCGAGTTCCTGATGGGCACACGTTGGGCTTTAGCCGAACAGAAACGGAAAGTCCACCGACGTCGGCCGCAGGAGTTTGCTACTCCGTTCTACCCTGCCAACAGTCGGGTCGCCTTCGCCTTCAAGTACTTCAACCACGACGACATCTCTATGCCGGCCGGCGGCGCCCTGTTGCTCTGGCTGGCCTGCAAGGACTTCCCGATGGTGCGGGAGACCGCGATCCAGATGGCCAACGATACGAACAAGATCCCCTCCGAGGGTAATCCCGATCAGGATCTCAGGACGACGATGAGGGCTGCCCAGAAGCTTGGGAGGATCCTTAGAGAAGAGGTGATGGCCAGCAGCATTATGGAGCTAACCCGGTCCCTCGGTCCCAAGCAACAGCTCAAGGTGCTGCAGGACGCTAAGAAGATGCTGAAGTGAGGTTTCCTAACGCATGTCACCCTGTTCTAACTCTGTCGTAATTAAGAGGAAGGCAAGCTATGGCAAATGACGAACACGTTGAGATTCTTCGCAAAGGCGTCGATGTCTGGAATAAATGGCGAGAAAACAATCCGGAGGTTTTCCCTGACATCAGCGGGGCGAACCTCAGCAAGGCGAATCTCAGGGAGGCGGACCTCAACGGGGCGATCCTCATCGGGGCGGACCTCAGCGGGGCGGACCTCAGCGGGGCGGACCTCCGCGGGGCGGACCTCAGCGAGGCGAACCTCAGCGGGGCGAACCTCAGCGGGGCGGACCTCAGCGGGGCGAACCTCGGCGGGGCGGACCTCAGCGGAGCGAACCTCGGTGGGGCGGACTTCAGCGGGGCGGACCTCTGCCTGGCGAACCTCTTCGAGGCAGACCTCAGCGGGGCGGACCTCAGCGGGGCGGACCTCAGTGGAGCGAACCTCGGCGGGGCGGACCTCAGCGGGGCGGACCTCCACGAGGCGACCGACTCTTCTGGCTCGGACTTCTCTGGTGTCAGCCTAGGCGAGACTCGCCTCACTGACGCCAACCTTCGGAACGTTCGGGGTCTGGAGACGGTTCGCCACGAAGGCCACGGCATTCTCGAGCATCGCACGCGTGCGCAGTCTGGGCCTCTTCCCGAAGGCGTCCTGACAGGCATCGGCCGACCGGAGATGCCCGATCACAGCCTTCGGGTCGAGTTCAACGAGAGCGTCTGGCGCGACCTATTCGTGGTGGAATTTGGTCTCCGGGAAGTCTTGGGCGACCAGGCGTACTCCCTGGAAAAGCATGACGACCAGCTCACTGTCACGTTTCGGTCGCCCGAAGACTTTCAGAAAGGCCTCGAGACCGTCGTCGCGCAGCTCGCCGCACAGGAGCAGGTGAAGCCGGGAATCCTCGTTGCCTGTACGCTCAAAGAGACCGATGCGCCGATTGAGATCGGGGGTGAGCAGCTTCGCCGGCTACTCGGAATCGTGGCTGAGGAGCTGCGTGCAGGCAAGGCAGACACGCAGCTTTCGGTGAGCCACACGGAGCATGAGGATCCACACGCGTTGACCACCCGGCAGGACACACTGCACAAGGCGGTCGAATGTTTGCCTGCCAACTTCGCTGCGCCGTTGGTCGGGCGGCTCTTGGAGGAACGCACTGTCCGGACGCGTGAAGGCTCCATGTCGGACATTTACGATCGTTCGATGTTGGGCCTTCAGTACGTCAACCGCCGGATGTCGCTCGAGGCCGGTGCTGAGCGCATACCAGCCGATCCCGCACCACGAGATCCTGATGGCGGCCCAGGGTCCCGGTGCGCGGCCGGGGCGGGCAATCGCGTGTGTGGCCGCCATGACCGGCCACCACGCCGGTGTCCACCGACCCCGGTCCCCCGGGACGCCCAGGTCGGGCGCCCGGTGCCGGTGCCTGCAACCCGTGTCGCGAGCTGATTGAGGGGGCGCTTTGGCCCGTAGGTGCACGCCGTCGTCATTCGGCAGGACCCGGTCGATGACCACGGCTGTCCCGCGGGCGGCGTGAGCGCGGCGACCAGTCCGCCGCGGCGCGGGCGATCATCACGACAGCATCCGGTGGGGATGACCCGCTCGGGCGCGATGTGGTGAACCGCTGAGGACAGGACACTAGCCGTCCTTCAGGACGAAGCTGGTGTCGACGTTTGCCCGCTTGAACAGCGTGACGAGCCCTTCCTTGTCGACCGCCTTGAGGTAGGCTTCCTGCGGCTCGACCACTTTGTCGTTCACGAGTGCCATCAGCGCGTCGTTGAGTATCACCATGCCGGAGCCACGGCCGACCTGCATCATCGAGGGGATCTGGAAGGTCTTGCCCTCGCGGATCAGGTTACTGACGGCCGCATTCGGAATCAGGACCTCGAGCGCCGCCACCCGTCCGCCGCCGATCTTGCGGCACAGATTCTGCGCGATCACGCCACGGAGCGACCCCGACAACATCACCCGGATCTGCGCCTGCCGGTCCGGCGGGAACTGATCGATAATCCGGTCAACCGTCGATGCGGCCGTGGTCGTATGCAGCGTCCCGAAGACAAGGTGACCCGTCTCGGCCGTCTCGATGGCGATGGCGACCGTCTCGAGGTCGCGCATCTCGCCGACGAGAATGATGTCGGGGTCTTCGCGCAGGGCCGCCCGCAGCGCGTCGCGGAACGAGTCGGTATGGTCCCCAACCTCGCGCTGGTTGATCAAGCACCGCAGGTTCTCGTGCACGAACTCGATCGGGTCCTCGATGGTGATGATGTGGTCGTCCCGGTTCTTGTTGATGTAGTCGATCATTGCGCACAACGTCGTCGACTTGCCGGAGCCGGTCGGGCCGGTCACGACCACGAGTCCCTTGCTGAGGTGGCAGAGATCCAGGATGTGGGGTGACAGCTTGAGCTGCTCAGCCGTCATAATCTCCGCAGGGATGGCCCGGAACACTGCGCCCAGGCCCTTGCGGTCTAAGAAGACGTTGGCTCGGAACCTGGCCAGCCCTACGATCTCGTACGCGAAGTCGGTGTCGTGGCGGCGCTCGAACTCCGCTTTGTTGGCCTGCGGCATGATCGCGACGACCAGCCGCTCGACCTCCGTCGGCGTCAACGGCGCCGCGTCGGGGTCGAGCGGCCTCATCTTGCCGTCAAGCCGCAACAGCGGCGGCGCGCTCACGCTCAGATGGAGATCCGACGCGCCGGCCGCGCACATCGCCCGGAACATCGCGTCGATCGCGGTGCTCGGACCGGCGGTTGCCGGCGGCGCGGTGTCTGGCGCGGGGACGGAAGGAGACGCGGACGACGCGGCCGGAGTCGGATCGGCGACTGCGGGCGGCGGTGGTTCGGTCAGCGCCGTCGGGTCAGCGGTCGGCGCCCTGCTCGCGTGCGCGAAGCTCACCACGAGCCCCGACCTATCGCGGCGAATCTCGACGTCATAGGCGCGTCCCGTATCCGATGCGTATGCAAAGGTGACGACCGGGTCTTTCCGGAGCCTGGCGCGCACGCTCTGCGGCACGACCGGCATCGCCAGACCGACCACGTCCTGCTGCGTCATCGCCGTCTCTTGGACGTCGGTCTCGATGTCGCCGACCGCGATGCGTGGCGGACGCCCGACCTCGAGCACGAGACGGCCCGCCGGGTCATCGAGCCGGTCGAGGAGCGCGTCGATGGCGTTAGCCATTGGACCGCTCCGGCGCGCCACTGAGCGGCACCAGCTCGACGACGTGGTCGAGGCTGACGATGACAGTCTGGTTCGGCTTCTCGAAGTAGATGAACGCTCGCAGATTCGTGAAGTCACTCAGACGAGCGTGTCCCGTGAGGCCAACGACGTGGATCTCGCCCGACAGCCGATCGCCATTGGAGAGCAGCAGCGACGCCGGCTCCGGCCGGGCGATGTTGTAGCTGGGATCGTGTGCCAGGGCAACCTCGCTCTCCGGAAGATGCACCAGGACGATCTGCGTGCGGTTGTACAGTGTCACGCGCGGTGGTCCCGTCTCGGTGTCGAGCTGGAACGGCACGAATCGCTCGGACGCATTCAGCAACTCGTCGACCCGTTCCGGCCCGGCGTGATCGGCCGACGACTCCGACAGGAAAAAACAGCCCCGCACGTTCTGGCCGTTGGCCAACGTGATCGTTGCGTGCACCTGTCGCTTCTGCACGCGGAACATGGTGGGATCGGTCATCGTCGTCTCGCCTTCAGCGCTTCGCAGCCCCGTCGCTCGGCCCCCAACGGGGCGACCACTAGTATCGCCCGAATCGGCTCGGCACCCCAGGAGCGGACACTGTCACGGTGACCGACGCAGCGGGAGGCTCGTCTCGCGCTGGCCAACCTCGCTCCGATCTCAGCGGGCGCACATCACCCCTTGACCGACGACGTGGCAGACGATCTCCGGCGGAAAGCGGTGTCCGTGATTGCCGAGAGCAGGCGGTGCCATCACTGTACTCTGTCGGCCACGTCTCACCGTGACAATACCCTCGTGGTCGCGGGATGACGAGACTCCTTGAACCACGTGTATCGTGACAATTGAGTCACGTGTTGATCGTGTTGTTTCGCTCTCACCACGACAGCCTCCCTTCAGGAGTCTAGCCCCCGCGTCGCGGGGCTGTGAGAAAAGCCCGGCTAGCGAGGTGGAGCCAACCGGGTCGGGACGGTCTGAGGCGGAGCCTCGCTAGGCGAGTAGCCAGGACGAGGCCGGGAGGCTACAGTTGTGTCGGCACCCGCGACAGGCACGTCGCGCGAGGCCCGCTCGGGTCCAGTTGTCATGCTATGTTGACCTCCGAGGCGATCAAGACACGCGCGCGCGAGCTCCAGTTCGATCTGTGTGGCGTCGCGCCGGCCGCCGGGTTCCGCGAGCTGCGCGTGCTGCGCGCGTGGCTCGACCGCGGCTACGCCGGCGAGATGGATTACTTGGCCCGCACCGCGGACCGTCGTGCGGACGTACGGGCGGTCATGCCGTCGGCGCGGTCCGTGGTGGTCCTGGGCACCCTCTACAACACTGACCGGCCCTATTCGACCGAGATTGACGACCCCGGCGAAGCGCTCATCTCACGGTATGCCTGGGGCGACGACTACCACGACGTGCTCGGGGCGCGCACCGGGGCGCTGCGAGATTGGATGACCGATCGGCATGCGGGGCCGCTCGAGACTCGTGTCTACGTCGACACCGGACCGGTGCAGGAACGGGTGTACGCGCAGCAGGCGGGGCTTGGATGGGTCGGCAAGAACACCTGTCTCATCAATCCCGAGCTCGGGTCGTGGCTGTTCCTGTCGGAGATCCTCTGCAGTCTGCCGCTCGACCCGGACCCGCCCGGCCTCGACCAGTGTGGGACCTGCACGCTGTGTCTCGACGCCTGTCCGACCGGGGCGTTCCCCGAGCCGGGGGTGCTCGATGCGACGCGGTGTCTGTCCTATCTGACGATCGAGACAAAGGGGGCGATTCCACCGGAACAGCGCGCCGGGCTCGGCACGCACGTCTATGGGTGTGATGTCTGCCAGGAAGTCTGCCCGTACAACGACACCGCGCCGATCAGTACCGACCCCGTCTGGCAGCCGCGGGTGCTGCTCGATCGGCCACGATTGGGCGAGCTGTGGTTGCGGTCGGATGCCGAGCTGCGCGCCACCATCCGCAACGGTCCGATGACACGGGTGCGTGTGAAGCGGTTGCGCCGGAACCTGGCGGTGGCGATCGGGAACAGCGGCGCGACCGAGGCGGCGGCGGCCCTGGGTGACGATCGTACAGCGGTCCGGTCCGACGCCGCGTCGATTGCCGAGCCGCTGGTTGCCGAGCATGTCGACTGGGCGCGGGACCGCGCCCGGCGCCGGTGAGACGTGGTGCGTCGTGGACACGCCTCCCGCCGGCGTCTGTCAACGCAACCTGCTAGGATCGAGTCAGGCACGATGACCAAACAAGGAAACGGCAATTCGCTGGCGCCGAGACTGCTGCTCTCGATGCCGCAGCTCAACGATCCGAACTTCAAGCAGACCGTCGTGCTGCTGTGTGAGCACGGTGAGGAGGGGGCGTTCGGGCTGGTGCTGAACCGGCAGACTGACACGCCGGCCTCGTCGGTCGTGCGGCTGACGCCGCCGGTCGAAGCGGACAACGGTCTGCAGCTCTGGATCGGCGGTCCCGTCGAGCCGGAGCGTGGGTGGATCCTGATTGGGGACCAGCGGGCGGATGCCGAGGCGGTGCAGGTGTGCGACGGCCTGTATCTGTCGACATCTCCGGACCTGCTCCGGCATCTGCTCGTGAACCGCCCGCAAGGTCGGACCCGGCTGCTGACCGGCTATGCGGGGTGGGGCGCAGGACAGCTCGACGCCGAGCTCTCGGCCTCGGCCTGGCTCATCGCCGACGTCCAGCTCGACCTCATCTTCGAGACCCAGGCGAGCCAGATGTGGGAAACCGCCATCCGCCGGCTCGGTGCCGAACCCTCGATGCTCCAGATGGGCCGCGGGGTGAACTAGGGGCCCGCGCAAGAATAACTTCTCATTTTCGACCGCCGATCCTTCCCGCCTGGCGGCGTTGCTCGTTGGCCGAATACTGCCCGTATGCTCCCTCCTCGCGCCTGGCCGGCCGGGCGCCTCGACGCCCCAAGATGGGAACCTATTCTTGCGCGGACCCTAGCAGCCCGTGGTGAAAGTCCCGCTGCATTCGGCCGGCGCTGCATCCGCTCTGCCTGCGTTGTTTCTCGGTCGAATGACTGCCGGTCTGCTC
>JADFPE010000023.1 GCA_022562495.1 Acidobacteriota bacterium | reverse complement strand
TCGCCAGCCGGGCGCCTCGACGCCCCACAACGGGAACGTATTCTTGCGCGGACCCTCAGCCGGTGATCACGGGTGGCCGTGCCGTGGTTCACACTGGAGTTGCGCGGTGCGATGACTCGCCCTGACCCAGCTGGACCGAGATCAACTTCGACACACCCGGCTCCTCCATGGTCACCCCATACAGCCGGTCGGCGATCTCCATCGTCTTGCGGTTGTGGGTCACCAGGATGAACTGCGTGTCGGACTGCATCCCGCGCAGCATCTCGACGAACCGACCGATGTTCGCCTCGTCGAGTGGTGCGTCGATCTCGTCGAGCAGACAGAACGGGCTTGGCTTGTACTTGAAGATCGCAAACATCAGTGCCATCGCCGACAGCGCCTTCTCGCCGCCCGACAACAGCTGGATGTTCTGCAAGCGCTTACCCGGCGGCTGGGCGATGATGTCGATGCCGCTGTCGAGCAGATCGCTCTCGTCGAGCAGCACCAACCCGGCGTGTCCGCCCCCGAACAGCGTGGAGAAGGTCTCCTGAAAATGTGTGTTGATCGCGGTGAAGGCGTCGCGGAACCGCTCCCCCGTCGTGCGATTGATTCGCGCGATTGCATCACCCGTCGCCCGAATCGACTCCACGAGGTCATCACGCTGGGTCGTGAGGAACTCGTAGCGCTCATCGAGGTCGTCGAACTCCTCGATCGCCATCATATTCACCGGCCCGAGCCGCTCGATCTTCCCCTTGAGCGCTGCGACCCTATCCTCCGCGGTGACGGGTCCGGTCGTCGCCTCCGGCAGACTGGAGGGCGCGGTCTCGCACACCCCGGCATCGGTCGCCGCGTCTGGGTCGAGGACGTCCTGATCGGCTGCGTCGTCCTGGTCGCTGGGCCCCTCCACGGACTCGGCGGCCATCAGGTCGGCCTCGGGCATGATGGCACCCTCACACTCGAGCGCCGCCACCTCTGCCACGACGTCGTCGAGGGTCAGCTGCAGCGTGTCGCGACAGGTCTCTTCCAGATGCGCGAGGTCGCGGTCGGCGGTCACCCGCGCGATGTCCAGCTTCGACACGTCCGCACGAATCTCCTCGAGCCCGGCCCGCGTGACGCGCACCTCGCTCTCCTGTGTCTCGAGCTGTGCGTGCAACCGGAGCACCTGCTCGTCGGTCGCTCGGACGTCGTGTCGCAAGGTGACCAACCCCGCCACGTCCTCGTCGAGCTGCTGTGTCGACGCCGACACCGAGGCGATGAGCGCCTCACGCCCCGTCCGGGTCCGAGTGTGATCGGTCGTGCGACGTGCGAGCCGGCTGGTGAGCTCCTGGCTGGCGAGCTCGAGCCGCAACGCGCTCGCTTCCAGCGCAGAGACCCGCTCGACCAGCGCGGCGTACGCCGCTTTCGTCTCCGCCAGCTCGTTGCCCAACGCATCGATCGACTCACGCGCATCGAGCACGCGGCGCTGCGAGGACATGAACCGCTCGTCGGCGGCACGCTGCTCACCCTCCAGCCGCTCGATCGACGCTTGCGCCTCGGCGCGACGGGCCTCGAGTCCAGCACGCTCCTCACCCGCGGTTCGACGCTCCGTCTCGATGACGTTCAGTTTCCGGGCGAGCCGCTCCGTGTCCTCCCCAAGCGCGGCCAACTGCATTTCGTGACCGAGCATCACCTTTTCCTGCTGGTGCTGCTCCTGCTGGAGTTCCGTGAGGGTGGTCTCGGCGCGGCCGCTGGCGGCGTCCAGCTCGGCGTGCTCTCCTGTGAGACGGCGCACGGCTTCGCGCTCGACCTCGATCTGTGCATCGAGCGCCGTGATGTCGCGTTTGGTCGCCAGGATTCCGAGGGCCTCTCCCTTCGCGCCGCCGTCCACCAGGGCCGCACCGCGGAATACGTCGCCGTCCGGTGTCGCGATCGGGGCGGTGGTCCGGCGCCCTGCCCGCGCGGCCTCGTCGAACGAGCCCGCCAACCAGCGGTTCTCGAGCGCGGCCCGGATCGCCGCCGCACCATCGCCGTCGACCCGGACGACGTCGGCGACCGACACCAGCCCGACGTCCGGCGGGTCCACCGGCTGCCGGCTCCCCGCGCTGGTCTCGACGATGAGGAACCCGGCCCGACCTGCGCCGTGTCGGCGCACCAGCGCCAGCCCGGCCTCAGCGTCCGCCCGTGACGGCACGACCACGTACTGCAATAGGTCACCAAGACAAGCTTCAACCGCGCGTTCGCGACCCGGCTCCACCTCGAGGTGGTCGGCGACCGACCCCAGGTGGCGGACCCCTGACCCGGACTCCGACAGCAACAGCCGCGCTGCGTCGGAGTAGCCCGCACGGGTCGCCTCCAGGTCACGCAGCGACGTGAGCCGCCCGGTGTGACCGGCCAACGCGTGTTCCCGCTCGCGCAGGTCGCGGGCGCGCGCCTCACTCTCGACACGCAGCGACCCGAGCTCGGCGTCACGATCCGCGCAGGCAGCCCGCACCCGCGCGAGTGCCTCACGCGTGGCGCGCTCGGCAGCGCGCGTCCGCTCCCGCGTCGCGGCCACCATCTGGGTCTCGACCGTCACCTCCCCCGCCTCGGCGTCGAGCTTGGCCAGCGTTTCGGCGAGCCGGGTCTGACCTGCGGTCGCGTGCTCGACCGCATGACGCAGCGCGGTCGCCGCGTTGATCGCCGCGAACACCTCGCTACGCGACGCCTCGACGTCGCCCTCGAGCCCGTCGAGCGCGTGCTGGGCCTGCGCAAGCGCCGCCTCCTTGGCCCGCAGGGTGCCGCCGACCTCGTCACGCTCGGTGCCGCACCGTCCGGTCTCGACCACGTGAGCATCGAGCTCGCGCTGGGCCGGATCCCGTCTGGCCTCCAGCTCCTCGAGCTCGCGCTCCATCTCGGCCAGGGTGTCGCCCAGCGTGGCGACCTGCTGAGTGTCGAACGTGATCTGCTGCTGCCGGCGCTCGACCGCCAGCTCGCGCGCGTGCGCCGTCTCCCGGGCGCGTGTGGCGGCGCTCTCGGACTCCGCGAGCTCGATCTGACACCGCTCGCGTTCGCTTTCGACCAGGGCCAGCCGCCCCGCCGACGCCTGTTCGCGAGCATGCGCCGCGTCGAGCCGGCGACGGGCCAACTCGATCGACTCACCCAACACTTGGTACCGCCGGGCGAACCCGATGGCCTCCCAGCGCCGGAGCTCGTCGCGCAACCGGCGGTACCGGCGCGCCTGCGCCGCCTGCCGCTTCAACGCGCGGCGCTGCTTTTCGACTTCGTGAATGATGTCGTCCACACGCGTCAGGTTCTGCTGCGCCGCCTCCAGCTTCAGCTCGGCCGCCCGGCGGCGGCTCTTGTACTTGGTCACCCCAGCCGCTTCCTCGAGCAGCTGGCGACGCTCGGTCGGCCGCGCGCTGAGAATCTGGCCGATCTTGCCCTGCTCAATCACCGCATAGGCCTTGACCCCGACGCCGGAGTCCATGAGCAGGTCCTGGATATCGCGAAGACGACAGACCCGGCCGTCAAGCAGGTACTCGCTCTCGCCTGACCGGTACAGCCGGCGCCCCACCTCCACGTCCCGCGAAATGAGTGGCACCAGCTCGTCGATGTCCGCGTCATCACCCTGGATCTTCGGCACAGCCAGGTCGCCATCGGCCGCCCTCCCCGCGTGTGTCGACCCCTCGCGCTCGCCGCTCGTCGCCGCCTCGGGGGCGCCAACGGCGCCGGTGGCCGCCGTGACCTCGACCAGCTGCAGCGTGACTTCCGCGGTACCGATCGGCTTGCGCCCGTCACTGCCGCTGAAGATCACGTCTTCCATCCGCTCGCCACGCAGGCTCTTGGCGCTCTGCTCTCCGAGAACCCAGGTAATGGCATCGATGACGTTACTCTTGCCACAGCCGTTCGGACCGACGATGGCGGTCACGCCGTCATCGAAGACGAGCTTGGCACGTTCTGGGAAACTCTTGAACCCGGAGATTTCGAGTTGTTGAAGACGCATCGGTGTTGGGTCTCACCCGATCGCAGCAGTGTCGTCCGTTGTACACAACAACAGCCGCCCAAACCAGGGGTAGGGACACCCCACCTCTCGAGCGGCTGGAAACGCTCCGAAAGACCGACGCGGTTCTGGGCCGACGGCGCCGAGACCGTACCGACGAGCCGCCTCAATGGTTGGCAGCCCGTTCAGTCCCATCGGCGAGAGCGCATCGGCGGATCACGGCTCGACTCAATCGGGCCGCCCCGACGCCGAGACCGAATCGCAGTGTAGCAGGGGCCGAGCCCCCGAGCAAGCAGCGTCCCGTCAATCTCGGCGCGCCGCCACGACGCCGGTCTGCCGCGAGACGTTGAGTAGACGAACCGCCTCGGGGAACAACGTGATGGCGTACTGCGCCTGCGGATCGTTCGCGGTCAGGTTGCGCCGCGCCTCGTCGAGGCTGAACAACGCAAGGTCGATCTCGTAGTGCATCATCGTCCGGATGAACGTCTCGTCGGCGTCGAACGCCTCCTCATCGATCGTCAGCCTCCGGGACTCGAGCTGGGCCCGAAAGTCGGCCATCATCGCGTCGCCAATCACGAACCCGCGGGAGACGCGCTGACGTCCGCGCCCCTCATCCTTGATCCGCGTGTCGCCCTCGGCCGAGAACCGCTCTGCGAAAAGGGCAAACTCCTGCCGCGCGGCAAGCAGACGACCAAACGGCGTGGGGTCGAACCCCTCGACCGGACCGGACATGAAATGGTCCGGCTCGATCCCGCCGCCCCCGAACACCTCGCGACCACCGTCGGTGAGCCGCCGCTCGCTCATGGCGTGGTCGGCCGGCTTCTGCTCGCGCATGGAGTAGGTCAGATACTCGTCGAACGTGCCGTCCCACGGACGCTGGATCATCCGACCGCTCGGCGTGTAGTACCGGGCGGTCGTCAAGGCCAGACCGGCCTCCTGGCTGACCCGGTAGATCGACTGGACCAGCGCCTTGCCGAACGTCGTCTCGCCGACGATCAGTCCACGGTCGTGATCCTGGATCGCGCCGGATACGATCTCGGACGCGCTCGCGCTGCTGCGGTTCACCAGCACGACGAGCGGAATGTCGTTGTGGTCGCCATCCTCACGCGCGTGATAGTCCTGGTCCGCATTCTGTATCCGGCCGCGGGTGTAGACAATCAGATCGCCCCTCGGCAGGAACTCGTTCGACACGCGAATGGCCTGGTCGAGCGGGCCACCCGGATTGTCGCGGAGGTCGAGCAGCAATCCCTCCATCCCGAGCTCGTCCAGCTCGCGTAGCGCCGCTCGCAGCTCGCGCGAGCTCGTTTCCGAGAAGTCACGCAGCCGCACGTAGCCGATCGTGTCGTTGACCATGAAGGCGCCCTGGACCGTCGGAATCGAGATCTCATCCCGCTCCACTTCCAGGTCGATGAGCCTGTCGTACCCCCGTCGCCGGATCGACACGACGACCGTGCTGCCTTTCGGTCCGCGCAGCCGCGTGACCGCCTGATCGCTGGTGATGCCGATGGCGTCCTCTCCGGCGATACGGGCGATGACGTCGCCACGCCGAAGGCCGGTGCGATATGCCGGGGACCCTTCGAACAGGTTCATCACCGTGATGGCACCATCGATGACCCTGATCGTGATCCCCAGACCGAAATACCGGCCTTCCTGACGTTCTCGAAGCTGGGCATATGACCGCGGGTCCATGAAGCTGGAGTGCGGGTCGAGCGTCTGCAGCATGCCGCCGATCGCCCGATACACGAGCCGCTCCGAATCGACCTCGCCCACGTAGGTGGTCTCGATGGCCGCCAGCGCCATCGTGAACACCTCGTAGTGCTGGCTGAGCCTGTCCTGACCGGCCAACACCCGTCCGCCCAACAGCCCGCCCAACAGGGCTGACGCCAACACGACCGCCACCGCCATCGTCAGAGTTCTTGAGCCGCGCATGCCGTTCATACCTATGATGCTAGCAGAAACGAGTGGGTCGCCAAGGATGAAGATCTGCCACCGGTTCGTCCGTCGGTACCACGCTCACATTCATCCTGCCGCGCGCCGCGACGAGCCTCGCTCCGCCGGCATCCCACGATGCCGGTCCGACGGACTGGCCGTCACCCGACGAAACGGCCTAACACACGTATTCACAATGACTTCAGTGGCTTACCGAAGACTGTTTGCTTGACCCACTCGTACGTCGCTCCTATAATGCCATGGGTGAGATGTGCGCGGTGTTCAGCGCCATTTCGACACCGTGACTACAGACTCGACCCTGCCGCCGCCAGAAGAATGGGGTCGTCAACGTTACGGGTGCGCACGGAGGCACGGCAGGCACAAAAGGAGCCGCGATCATGCTTGGTTCGATCGGGATGGGGGAGTTGCTAATCATCTTCGTGATCGCGCTGATCGTGTTCGGGCCGCGAAAACTGCCCGAGCTTGGCCGCACGCTCGGTAAGAGCCTCGGTGAGTTCAAGCGCGCATCGAACGATCTCCGCAACACCCTCGAGGAAGAGATCCACGTCGAGGAGCAGACCCACCGGAAGCCGCCCGCGCCAGCCCGTGCACCGGCCCCACCCGCCGAAGACCCGCAGCACGACGCGGCAAGCAGCGTCTGACGGCGGTCTATGTGCGCCCTCCCCGTGCCCGGTGCGGTCGATCCTGACCACGAGGACGCGATCGACACGCGGCCGGGCGAGGACGAGCTCGCCGCCGATGGCGCCGGCGGCCGGATGTCGTTCCTGGACCATCTGGACGAGCTGCGAAAGCGGCTCGTCATCGCGGTCGCGGCAGTCTTCATCGGGTTCCTGGTCGCGTTCACGGTCATTGGCCCGATCACCGAGTTCGTCATGCGGCCGCTGTATGAGATCCTTCCCGAGGGTGGCCAGTTCATCTACACCGAGCCGACCGAGGCATTTTTCCTCTACATCAAGGTCGCGGCGCTTGTCGGGCTGATCCTCGCGATCCCGGTGGTCCTCCTGCAGCTCTGGCGGTTTATCGCCCCCGGTCTGTATGCGCACGAGAAGAAATTCACCGTCCCCTTCGTGACGCTGTCCAGCCTGTTCTTCGTGGGGGGGTGTCTGTTCTCCCACTATCTGCTGTTTCCGATCGCCTGGCGGTTCCTCGCCAGTTTCTCGACCGACTTCATGACGTTCATGCCGAGAATCCAGCCAACGTTCTCGCTCTACGTTCGGCTGATGCTCGCCTGTGGTGTCGTGTTCCAGATGCCCACGCTGGTGCTCTTCCTGGCGCGTGTCGGCATGCTGACCGCCGGCTTCATGCTGCGCAACACCAAATACGCCATCCTGATCATCTTCATCGTCGCAGCGGTGCTGACCCCGACCGGCGATCCCGCCACCCTGACGCTGATGGCGGCGCCAATGATGGTGCTCTACGCCCTGAGCATCGGCATCGCCTGGGTGGTCGCCCCGCGGCGAAAGGACGACGACGGCTAGCAAGGGGAGTGGTCCCGTTTCAACCTCGACCACGACCGAGCGCAGCTCCGCTGCGCTCGGTCGCGTGTCTCACAGCCCCGCGACGCGGCGGGTCGGGGCCCGTGGTGAACGGCTGCGCCCTCCCGTTCGACGTCAGACACGTCGGGCCCATCTCCGTTGACTTCGTCCATCCACGGTCGGTATCATGCCGCCGACGTACCTACGGCCCGTGTGCCTGCGTTTCTGTGAGGCTAGCACCCGCGATGAGACGAGTCCTTATCCCAGCAGCTCTGGCAGCCTGTCTCTGGCTCGCCACCGCTGTCGTGGCGACCGCGCAGGATGGCGACACCGACACCCGACCGAGCAGTACCACGTGGTTCGGGGACACCGGGCTATGGTTCGTACCCACCGGGGAGATCCTGCCATCCGGCACCTGGTCGATCAGCGGTTACCGCGTCAACTTCGACCGTGAACAGGGCCTCACGGACATCAGCCACTTCATCGGCACCGTTGGCGTCGGCATCGGCGACCGTGTCGAGCTCTTCGGGTCGGTCCGCGCCGACACGCGGTTCAGACGCGTCGCACGACCGCTGTTCGATCCCACCAATCCCGACAATGGCGGCGTCCTGAACGAATACCCGTTCATCACGAAGTTCTGGAACGACGACGGTATCGGCGACCTGATCATCGGAGCGAAGTTCAACATCGCATCCGAGCACCGGCAACAACCGGCCGCGCTGGCCATCCGTGCCGCAGTCAAGGTGCCGACCGGCGACAAGGCCGCCGGCCGGAGCACCGGTGAGGCCGACGTGATGGTCGACTTCATCGTCAGCAAGAACATCCAGGAGCGGGTGGAACTCTCTGGGTTCGGCGGCGTCCTCGTCCGCGGTGAGCCGAACGGTATCACCCTCGGGAACAGCATCCGGTGGGGCTTCGGCGCCGGGTTCCCCACCGGCGGTTCAGTCAAGCTCTTCACCGAGCTGCACGGCGAGGTGCCGCTCGAGGACGATGTGACGCTGACGACGTCGCTGGTCGGCATCGACGGCACCCAATCGGCCGTGACATCGCCGATCAGCACGCCTGTCGACCTCACAATTGGTCTGCTGTGGCAGGCCCGGGGTGGAGCGTTCGTCGGCGCAGGGCTCAACTACGCCGTCAACCAGGAGACGGGTTCCCAAGGCACGACCGGCAACACCCTGGGATTCCAGCTCCGGATCGGGTATCACCCGGGCGTCCGGCGCTACGTGTCACCACCACCACCACCACCACCACCGCCGGCATCACCACCACCGCCACCGCCGCCGCCACCGCCACCGTCGCCGCCGCCACCGCCACCGCCACCGCCGCCGGCGCGCGAGTACTCGTTCGAGGACGTGCACTTCGACTTCGACCGCTTCACGCTGCGACAGGGCGTCACGCGCATCCTCGACGAGGTTGTCGCCGCGATGAACGACGACCCCGATCTGAGTCTGGAGATCGAAGGCCACACGTGCAACATCGGCACCTCCGAATACAACCAGGCGCTCGGTGAGCGGCGCGCCACCTCGGTGCGTGACTACCTGACGAGCCGTGGCATCCCCGCCGGCCGGCTGCGCACGGTGACGTTCGGTGAAGAACGACCGATGCACGACAACGCCCGCGAGGAGACTCGGCGTCTGAACCGCCGCGCCGCATTGGTGGTTCGCCTCCAGTAGCTCGTGGCAAGACGACGACCGGTCATCCGGCCGGTCGCCGCGTCGTCGCCTGTCACCGCATCACCTCGGTAGCGAGACCCGTCCGGGTACGTGTACGTCCGGCTACGAACCGGACGACTCTTCTTCTGTAGCCTGGCTAGCCATCTCCTGAGGAAGACATCGTCACGTTTGACGCACGGTTTCGTGACACGCAGAGATGTCTAGGCCCCGCGTCGCGGGGCTATGAGACAAGCTTCTACTAGCGAGGTGCGAGGTTGCTCGTCGGTGTGAGGCGCAGCTTCGCTAGTAGGACTTCGCAAAATAGGCGTCCACCTTCCCCGGCGTGCCGCACTGGATGCAGGCGCCGGAGGCCGGCGGGGGGTCGAGCGGCAGGTGGCGGATGGTTGCCTGGGTCGTGGCCTTGATCTGGGTCTCGCAGTCGGTCGATCCGCACCAGGGCGCGACGACGTAGCCGGGGCGGCCCTCGAAGCTCGCGTCGAACTCGGCCCGGTCGGTAGTCGTCAGCGTGTGCTCCTCCCTGAACGCGACGGCCCGGTCGAACAGCGCCTGCTGGATCTCCAGCAACAGCTCGGCTACACGTCCAAGCAGCTCGTTCATCGGGGTCGGCAGCTTCTCGCGGGTGTCACGCCGCACCAGCATGACCTGCGCGTTCTTGATGTCTCGTGGTCCGATCTCGAGACGCAGCGGCACGCCCCGCATCTCCCACTCTGCGTACTTCCAGCCCGGCGAGTGCTCCTCCCGGTCGTCGAGCATCACACGCACGCCGTGGCCTTCGAGCTCGCGCTTGATTCGCTCGGCGTGCGGCAACACCGTCTCGCGCCAGTCGCCGCGTGGAATCGGCACCATCACCACCTGATACGGCGCGACCCGCGGCGGCAGAATCAATCCGCTGTCATCACCGTGGGTCATGATGACCGCGCCGATCAGCCGGGTGGAGACACCCCAGGAGGTCTGCCAGCCGAACTGCACCGACTTGTCCCGAGCCTGGAACGTGATGTCGAACACCTTCGCGAAGTTCTGCCCCAGGTTGTGCGACGTGCCGACCTGCAGCGCGCGCCCGTCACCCATCAACGCTTCGATCGAATAGGTCTTCGCCGCGCCGGCAAACTTCTCGCTGTCGGTCTTCTCGCCGGCGAGCACCGGCATCGCCAGCTCGGTCTCGGCGAACTCCTGATAGACGCCGAGCATCTTCAGCGTCTCCGCCTGCGCCTCCGCCTCGGTCTCGTGCACCGTGTGCCCTTCCTGCCAGAGAAACTCCGTGGTGCGGAGGAATGGCCGGGTCACCTTCTCCCACCGGACCACGTTTGCCCACTGGTTGATCAGCACCGGCAGGTCGCGCCATGACTGGATCCACTTCGAATACATCGTGCCGATGATCGCCTCCGAGGTTGGACGCACCACCAGCCGCTCTTCGAGCTGCTCATCGCCGCCGTGGGTGACCCAGGCGACCTGCGGCGCGAACCCCTTCACGTGGGCCGCCTCCTTGTCGAGCAGACTCTCCGGGATGAACATCGGGAAGTAGGCGTTGACGTGTCCGGTCTCCTTGATTCGGCGGTCGAGCGATTGCTGCATCAACTCCCAGATCGCATAGCCATACGGCCGGATCACCATACAGCCCTTGACCGGCGTGTAGTCGGCCAGCTCGGCGCGGCGAACGACGTCCGTGTACCAACGCGAGAAATGCTCCGACCGGGGGGTGATCTCCTTCACGAATGCCGCGTCCCTGTCCGCCATCAGCTGGGTCCTCCACCCGGAAAATTCCTGTTATCCTACCATTCGGTGTTCGTGGTCCCAGCGTCCCGAGCCAGCAGTCCGTTGCCACAGGCCCCGTGTCGTACTCATGCCGCGTCCCGGCCATGGCACGGCACGACGACGGAGCACCGTGGGCAGGTGTGCCTGAGGAGCACTGCCGCCAGGCGGGATGCCCCGCCGGGAACGCCGTGGACCGCTGCATCCGTACGGCACCCGACCGAGGGCGTCGAGACGCTCCCCCTGCAAGGCGCGAGGAGGGAGCATAACCGGCAGCATGCGACCCCGGTGACCAGCAGCCGAGCGCCGGCCCTGGCGAGATGCATTGGCGGCCGACTACTGCCACACTGACGCAGCGGGCCACGTAGCTGACGAGTGTCCGACTCTGGACACGAACGAACGGACACTCATGCAGCCGACACGAATCGATGTCCTCAGCGCCACACGCACCTACCCGGTCTTCGTGGCGCATGGTGTCGTCGGCCAGATCGCCCACTGGTTGGCGGTGGCCGGTGTCGGCGAACGGCGATTGCTCGTCTCCAGTCCAACCGTCTGGAAACGGCACGGCGAGACGCTGACGGCGGCGTTGCCTGGAGTCGAGCACCTGCTGGTGCCGGACGGGGAGCGGTCGAAGACCCTGCACACGGTCGCCCGCATCTACGAATTGCTGATCCGGGTCGGCGCCGACCGGCAGTCGACGATTATCGCGGTGGGCGGCGGGGTCATCGGCGACACCGTCGGGTTCGCGGCCGCCACGTATCTGCGTGGCGTGGATCTGGTGCACGTTCCAACCACCTTGCTCGCACAAGTCGACAGCGCCGTCGGCGGCAAGGTGGGTGTCAACCACGCACTTGGCAAGAACCTGATCGGCGCGTTCCACCCACCGGCGGCGGTCATCACCGACCCCAGACTGCTGGACACGTTGCCGAAACGCGAGCTCCGCGCCGGTCTCTACGAGGTGGTGAAGTACGGGGTCATCGCCAGCCGCACCCTGTTCGAGCGGCTCGTGACCGACCTCCCGCGCATCTTCGCGCGCGAGCCGGACGTGATGGCGGAGATCGTCACCGCCTCCTGCCGGATCAAGGCGAACGTCGTGGCGGCCGATGAACGTGACGCGGGGCATCGCCGGGTGTTGAACTTCGGGCACACGACCGGACACGCACTCGAGGCGGTGACGCACTACCGGCGTCTGCGTCACGGCGAGGCGGTCGCATACGGGATACTGGTGGCGGCCGAGATCGGCGCGTCCCGCGGCCTGCTCGACCCAGACGACCACGCGGCCCTGACCGATCTGATCGGCCGGATGGGCCCGCTCCCGGCAGTGACCGACCTGTCGGCGTCAGACGTGCTCTCCGCGATGCGACGGGACAAGAAAGTGGTCGCCGGACGGCTCCATGTCGTGTTGCCGAACGGGATCGGCGACACCGTCATCGTGGACGACGTCACAGGGAAGGACATGCGTCGTGCGCTGCGGACCATCGGTGTGCGTGCGTAGGTGATCGATGAGTGACCCGTCACGGGCGCATCCGTGGCGGGCGCCGGAGCGCAGCGCCCGGCTGACACAACCCGACGAGCCAGACGACCGACAATAGTCGACCCCGCTGAGCGAGCAGCTCAGCGCCGAGGAGGGGTGCCTCGGTAGCCGAACGCCAAGCTGTCGTGCGAACACTGCACTACCCAACACGGCGGGCGGGCCGAACGCGTGCGCCAAGCTGGATCCCGTACTCTTGCATCTTCACCATCAGCGCGCGATGACTGATCCTGAGCGCGTCGGCTGCCCGTCCGGTGTTGCTGCCCGCCTTCCGTAGCGCCTCCAGGATCTTCCGCCGTTCCACCTCCGCGAGCACACGGCGCGAGGCGTCAGCGAGACTGCCGGACAGATCGATGGCGTCCCAGGGGTCGACCGTCGGCGCTGGCACCTGGTCCGACCCAAGGGAGAGATGCTGGGGAAGGATCTCGGACTCGTCGGAGAGGATGACGGCGCGTTCGATGCAGTTCTGCAGCTCCCGCACGTTGCCCGGCCAGCTATAGGACGTCAGCCGATCCTCGGCCGCCGCCGAGAGCGTCAGCGTCGACTTCTCGAGATCCGAGCAGAACCGCTCGATGAAGAAGCGCGCCAGCAGCGGCACATCGGCGGACCGTTCGCGAAGCGGTGGAATCTGAATGGGAAACACCGACAGGCGAAAGAACAGATCCTCTCTGAACTCTCCAGACGCCACACGCGCCCGGAGGTCCCGGTTGGTAGCCACCACCAAGCGCACATCCACCTGCAGCAACTTCGTGCCGCCGATCCGCTCGAACGACAGGGTTTCCACGGCGCGCAGGATCTTGGGCTGAAGCATCAGCGGGAGATCCCCGATCTCATCGAGAAACAGGGTGCCGCCATGCGCAACCTCGAACTTGCCGAGTTTTCGCGCCACCGCCCCAGTGAAGGCCCCCTTCTCATGACCAAACAGCTCCGACTCCAGCAGGTTCTCTGGGATCGCGGCGCAGTTGATCGCCACGAACGGGCCAGCCGCGCGCCGGCTGAACGCATGCAGCGTGCGGGCGAACAGCTCCTTCCCGGTGCCGCTCTTGCCTTCGAGGAGCACGGTGGCGTCGGTCGCGGCGGCGCGCTCGACGTTGGTCAGCACCTGGATGAGCGCGGGATCCCGCCCGACGATGCGTGGCATCCCCTGCCGCACCGCCCCCTCCTGCTTGAGCACCAGGTGCTCCTCGATGGTCCGGCGCCGTGCGACCGCCCGCTCGACCAGCAGGAGCACGTGCGCGGGGTCGACCGGCGTGGCGAGGCAGTCCAGGGCCCCTTCCTGCATCGCCGTCACAGCGTCCTCGATGCCCCCGCCGGTCATGACGATGACCGCGAGATCGGGGTCGAGACCCTTGACGGCCCGAAGCACCCCGAACCCGTCACCCGTCGGCAGACGCAGATCGGTCAGGACGACAACCGGTCGCGCCGCCAGCAGCGATCGGGCGGCCGCCGGCTCGTCGCGAGCCTCCACGACCTCGTGCCCAGCTGCCTCGAGGGCATGACGCAACCTCATGTGCTGGGGCGTCTGATCCCCGACGATCAGAGTCCTGGCGGGCGTGGTCTCGGACGTATGGCTCACACGGTGTCCCTCAAGCGCGTCAGTGTAACAGACTGGGAGTACTCGGCCGGGGAGCACTGCGCCCCAGCCAACGCGTCGGCGGGACCTGGCCATAGCCCGGGGACATGCGGGGCGAGCGGCGGCTGGCGCCGCCAGACGGGATGCCCCGCCGGGCATCATGTTCGTGCACGTCTGACTCGGGACACTGGAAGCCCAGCGCTGGCCGTTCCGGGTCTTGCCGTGCCCGACTGCCACGCATCTTGCGGTCACCGCACCAGACCCCACGCTATCACGCTGACCGCGCCCGACTCTCTACCGACCGCAGCTTCCACCGCACGCCGGGTGCGAAACGGGCCAAAGGCGGTCGCCCGCACCACGACTCGCCCGGTCGCGTCCTGCCCCGAGTCGGCATCCGGGTCCACCAGATCGTCGCGGATCCATGCCGCGACGTACACGAGCCGGCCACGGTCGGTCTCGTGTACCAGGTCGGCGAACCACCCCCACGCATACAGACGCCACTGGGGGCTCACCCCCGCCTCGTCGGCCCGCTCGAGCACCCGCTGGAGATCGAGCGTCTCTTGCCGCAGATTGATCACCGACCCATCGGCGAGCGACACCAGGAGAGGACCGGTGCTGAACGTGGAGCGCCGCAACCCGTTCAACACTGCCTGCCAATCGGGTACAGCCGCAAGCTCGGCAACCACATCTGTCAGCAGGCCATCCGCCGCATACAACGCCACAACGCCCCGACGATGATTCGCCTCGACCGCCTCCTCGGTCGAGAGAACGACGACGAGCGCGCCCGCCAGGCCGGACAACAGCACCGCGGTCAGCATGGTCACGAGCAAGGCGCTCCCACGCCGGTCGCCGCCGCTCACCTCGAGCGGAGTCGTCGGCTCCCGATGACTCATTGACGGCTCATGTTGCGTGGCGCGACCATGAAGCTGACGGCGTGGTCCGGCACTACGTAACGCCCGCCTGGCGCAGAACCGGGCCGAGCGAACAATCGCGGGTCGGCGCCACGCAGCTCCTCGATGGCGGTCTGCACACGTAGATCGACTGCGACCGCGCGGATGCGCAGCAGATCGGCGTCGAAGGGCAACCCGGCCGGTCCGCACCAGGGCCCATCGGTCAGCTCGGCCAGCCCGATCTCGACGGGCGGACCAGCTGCCGGCATGGGCGCGGGCCCCTGACACACTGGCGCCGCCGCCGCCGCGTCGCCGAAGAAGCGGAACCGCAGATCGACGAGGTCGTCCACCACTGGAAAATCGCCCTGCCAGCCATCGTAGTGGCGGAGCTGCGACCGCTCCGCATCGACGTAGTAGTGGTGGAGCTCGACCGGCGCGACGACGGCACCGGGCGCGAACACGGTCGCGGTGGCGTGCGCACGTTGCAGTGCCAGCGTCATCGCACCCGTGGCGGTCACCCGGAACAGCTCCCAGGCTCCGTGCTCGTCGAACACCAGCACCAGGTCCCGGGCACCGTACCCACAGACCGGCGACGCACAGCCAGGCCCCGGGTCGAGCCGCACTATCGGAGCCGGTCCGGCGATCGGGCTCAGGATCGTCGTCTCAGAGCCGGATGTCCGGGACACCGACAGCGTCGTGACCGCACTGGGCCGCGCACGTCGATGCTCCCCGCCATCGGCCCGAAGCCCGAGCCGATACGGCACCATTGGTGGCAGGAACCGGCCGAGCGGCCCGGGCGAGACCAGGACGGTGCCTCGCCCGGCGGCGAGCAGGTCGGTGTGCAGACGGTCGAAGGCATGACGCAGACGCTGTTGCACGTTGGCGGTCTCGAGCAGAGACCGGTTGAGCAACGCGGCCGGGCTCGCCAACTCGAAGAGTGTGCCGAGCACCAGCAGGGTCAACGCCAGCGCCATCACGGTCTCGAGCAGCGAGAACCCGGCTTCACGATGGACCGTGCGGTCCGCGTCACGTCGCGACGGCCGGGACCCCGTCGGACGCTCAACAGCCCGTGGTGCACGTCCCGCCGCATTAGACCGGCGCTGCATCTCGTCTACCTGCGATCACTGCGCTCGCAGCAGCGTGACCAGTCGCACTCCATCCGGCGCGACCGCCGGGCCGCGCCCGCCACCGCCAGCGTCCGGCCGGATCGGGGCGACCGTCACCCACACCACCAGCACACCGTTCGATCCCGGCAAAGCACCGACCGACCACACGCGCGCGTACATCGATCCGGCAGGCGACGGGCGGCCGCGTCCAACCAGCCGGCCGGCGGTATCGAGATACTCGGTCTGCTCACCCCGCGTCTCCAGCGGACCCGTGGCGGTCCCTGGTGTCCGGACACCGGCGCGCAGCTGCTCGAGCTTGTCGACCGCCAGCATGAGCGACGAGGTCCGGTGGCGGGCTCGCGCAATCGAACGCGCCGACATCGCGAACAGGTGCACGACGCCAGCCGCCAGGGTCACCAGCAGCCCGACGGCGATGACGACCTCGACGAGCCCCATACCCGACCGGGAGTCGCGAGACGGTCGGCCTCCACCATCCGGTCGGCGCGATCGCATCACAGTGCCCACGGTGGCTGACGGTGCAACGTTCGGTCCAGCTGGCCACACGCCCGACGACCCCGCATCGAACACCGGTCTGTCAGGTTGTGTGTGGTCGAGGCGGGGTCACACGTGGCGGTTTCCGCACACCGGCACGCCGAGCTACATGGCAGAAACCGCGCGGTCCAATCAGCTGTGTCTCGTGCGCCGCAGCTCGGGGACCAGACTCCGTTCTGGGCTCAGATTCCCCACAGCGGGTGTCCTGGGATACGCAGGTCTCGGAGAGATGCCATACCCTTGGCGGGAGCGCCTGACGCCCCGGAGCACCGACCGGCTGAGCGCGTCCGACCAGTCGGTTAGTAGAATCCCAGATACCATGAGAGCAGCGACTGACCGACGTGCGTGGCAATCAGGGCGCCGGCCGCCAGAAACGACCCGAGCGGCAAGGCGTATTTTCTGCTGCCCCGATGCAGGAGGATCATGCCTCCGCCAAACACCGACCCGGCCAGGGACGCGATGAACAGCGTGACCAGCATGAGCTGCCAGCCCAGGAAGGCGCCGATCATGGCGAGCATCTTGACGTCGCCCATGCCCATGCCTTCCTCACCACGGATCCGGAAGTAGGCCTCACCGACCGCCCAGAGCGCCCCGCCACCGGCCGCGACGCCGATAATCGACGCCACCCATCCCGGTTCGAACAGGAGACTGGCGACCACGCCGATGCCAACCCCCGGCAACGTGATGACGTTGGGCAGGATGCGATGTTGGAGGTCTATCACGAACAGCACGATCATCGCGGCCACGAACGCCAACCGGATCCCGAGCAACGGTTGCCAGCCGAGCTGCCAGTACTGGAGCAAGAAGACGAGCGCCGTCCCCGCCTCGACGATCGGATACATCGGCGACACGGCGGCCCGGCAGGTCCGGCACCGCCCGCCGATCAGCAGATAGCCCAGCACCGGCACGTTCTCGAACCAGCGCAGCCCCCGGCCACATGACGGACACCGCGACGGCGGGCTCACCACCGACTCGCCGCGCGGCAGACGATAGATGCAGACGTTGAGGAAGCTGCCGACGGCGAGCCCCAGCGCACCCACCAGCCCGACCGCCGGGAGTCCCGTCATGACGGCGGCAGCGTCTCCCCGGGCAGCGGGAACAGCTCCGAGTCGGACGACACGTTAATCGTGCCGCTGGTGCCGTCGATGACATACGGCCGGCCGGTCGGGTCGACCGGGAACCCGGCCAGGAGCCCGGCTTCGATCAGCTCCTCCCATGACCGCGGCGGCCGCCCGCTCTGCGCGATGAAACGCTGCGCCGCCCCGATCAGCTCGTCGATGTCGTCGAGCGCCCGCAGCTGCGTCAGCCGACGCGCCGATTCGTTGCGGATCCAGTCGTTGTCGGCCGTGTCATACATCTGCTGCCACAACCTGCGGGACGACGCGCGGCTGCCGCCCGTGGCCAGGGTGTTGGCCGCCAGTGAACGCAACCACCAGGAGGCGCCAGGAACATCCGCCGCCTTCTCGAACCAGGCCGCCGCGGTGTCGTAGTCCTGGAGCCACCAGTAGTAGATGAACCCGATGTCCATGTAGTACTCCCACTTGTCGGGCATCTCCTCGATGCCCTTCTGGAGCAACGCAATGGCCAGATCGGGTTGACCGGGTCCGTTCGGGTAGCCCTCGGTCAGGAAGATCGCTCCGAAGCGATACACCGCGTTGAACCGCGGGTCGAGGGTCGTGGCGATGTCGAGCAACGGACCCAGCAGGTCGTAGCGCTTCTCCCCGTCCTCAGACCGTTTGGTGCCGCCGTAGTGCTGAAGCGCCCGTATCCAGTACACGTCGGCCAGCAGCACGTCGAACGACAGTGCCATCCGAGTGAGCACCTCGCCGTCCTGGATGTAGAGCAGCCGGGTCTCGACGCGCGAGCCGGCGTAGACCCGGTCACGCACCTCCGCCGACGTCGCGAACACGGCGACCAGCGTCACCATCGCGACCGCGAACGGCGCCGGTCGCTCCCACCAGTGAGTGCGACTGGTCACTTGAAGTCCCGCCGCGCGAAGATGAACATCGCCGCCAGCAGCAACGCCCCGATGTAGGTGACGGCATACCCCGTCGTCAGCGCCACGTATCCGAGCGACACCGGTTGGGCGTGTACTACCTCGGCCTTGACATCGAACGGCGCGAGGTTCGGGAGCACGTAATACAGAACCTTGGCCAGGTAGGCGGCCGCGCGTGAGTCGACCACGTTCTCGAAATTCCGGAGGTCGGCGTTGAAGTGACCTACGACAATCAGTCCGAAGGTCAGCATGGCCGACAGGATGGGACCCAAGAAGGTGGAGAAGAACAGGGCGATGGCGGTCACGAGCATCAGCTGCGCGAAGATCAGGAAGATCGCCAGGAGCATCGCCGGGTCGGTCGCCGGCGCCTCCCACGACTGACGGAACTCCTCGGTTTCCACCCAGGCCATGTAGCCAAGCACCGCATACAGCGCGACTGCCATCACCGCGATGTTGACCGCCAGGGTGAGCACGAGCCCGGCGTATTTGCCGAGCACCAGCTCGTACCGTCGAACCGGTTTCGCCAGCAGGCTGTAGATGCTGCGCCGCTCGACCTCCTTCGACACCAGCCCGATCCCGATGAAGACGGCAATGAACAGCCCGAATACCTGGGTAGCGCCCAGACCGAGGTCCTTGATGATCTTGACGTCCTGACCGGCCGTGAGCTGCCCGATGAGATAGGAGGCGGCGATCAGCATCACCGCGAACAGGACCAGGTTGTACAACACCTTGTCGCGCACCGACTCCCTGAAGACTTGCAACGCGATCTGTGGAATGACGGCCATGGGGTGTCTACGACGCGGTCTCCTGCGGGTGCTCCACCAGCCGCATGAAGAACTCCTCCAGCGATTCGTGCCGCGGCGTCAGCGACACGACCCTGAGCCCGTGCCGGCCGAGCTCCGGCAGCAGCTGGTCGGGGGGGCGGTCGACCGGCAGGTTGATGACGAAACGCCCGTCGGCCACCGTCGTCACGGCGTCCAGCCCGAGCACCGTCAAGATCCCGTCGTCGGTGCCGGTGACGATCAGCTCCCACCCCAGGATCTCGAACGCGAGATCGGCCAGTCGACCGGTAGCGACCAACCGCCCCTTCACCAAGATCGCCACCCGGCTGCACAGCGCCTCGGCGTCGGACAGGATATGCGAGCTGAAGAAGACGGTGCGACCTTCATGCTTCAGCGCGCGGATGAGCTCGCGCGTGTCGCGTCGGCCCACCGGGTCGAGACCCGACATCGGCTCGTCGAGAAACAGCACCTCCGGATCGTTGACCAGCGCCTGAGCGATCCCGACGCGCTGCAGCATCCCCTTCGAGTACTTCCGCAGCTGCCACCGCCGCGCTGCGCCGAGCCCTACCCGGTCGAGCAACGTCGCGGCCCGGCTCCGCGCGTCGTGCGCCGAGAGCCCGAACAGTCGACCAAAATACACGAGGAGCTCTTCGGCCGTCAGGTTGTCGTAGAAATAGGGTTGCTCAGGCAGGTAGCCCAGCCGGCGCCGGGCCTCCACGTCACCGGCCGGTCGACCGAGAATCTCGGCCCGACCCGACGTCGGATAGATCAACTGCATCAGCAGCTTCAACGTCGTGGTCTTGCCCGCTCCGTTCGGCCCCAGAAACCCGAGGACCTCTCCTGGCTCGACCTCGAGCGATACGCCATCGAGCGCCCGTACTGGACGCGGGCGCCAGAAACCGACCGGGAAGTCCTTTGTCAGCTCCTGGAGCCTGATGGCGTAACGCGGCATGATGTCATCCGCCGACTCACCGCGACGTCGATTTCCCCCCACTACGCTCGAGCTCGAGCGCGATCGCGGCGTCGAAGAACTGCAGCGGTAAGCCGCCGGTGATCTTCACCCCGTTGATGACGAACGTGGGCGTCGCCTCGACCTCGACCATGCCACCCAGCGCGATGTCCGCCTTCACGTCTTCCAGCGTGACGTCATACATGGCGTCGAAGTCCGTCATGTCGGCCACCTCGGCCAGCGCCTCGCGAATCGTCTCGCGTGACAGGGTCTGTTGGTGCTCATAGAGCCAGCGCGCCATCTGCGCGTCGCGGCCGGCGCGACGTGCCAGCCGCACCGCCACCGCCGCCTCGCAGGCGCCCATGTGGCCGCCACGCGGTGTCTGCTCGTTGCACTCGGGGTCCAGCGGGTAGTCGAGACTGACGTGCCGCACCGCCCCGGGGTGGCTGGACTCGTAGCGGGCGAAGATCGGCTCGTAGGCGAAATGGGTCTCGCCGCACGATGGACACTGGTAGTCGTTGAACTTCAGCACCAGTACCTGTGCCCCCTCGTGTGGCACCGGCAGCTCGACCCGCGGCTGCGCGTCCCAGAACCGCTCGAACTCGGAGTCGACATCCGCGGCGCCGGTTGCCAGGTCGAACGCCGCGGTCGGGCCGGGCTGCGAGTCCGGCCCATCGTGCTCGGCCTGAAACGCCACCACGACGGCCACACTCAGCGCGAGATACGCACCGGCGACACCCAGGGCCGCCGGGCTTCTGACAAGCCGCCCCAGATCGGCGACCGCGCGACGCGGGATCGACAGCACGGGCACGGACGCGGCGGAGCCCGAGAGCAGGAAGATCCCCCCGACCGCGACGTACACGACGGCGCACAACACGCACAGCGTACCCAACACCATCAGGGACTCGTACCCGAGAAACAGCACGGCGGCAAGCCCGAGCGTCGAGAGCACCAACAGGTAGCCACCGATGTTCTCGCCAAGCTGGCTCGATCCACGACCGCGGGCCACCGTCAGCAGCAGGACCAGACCGAACCAGCAGGCACCCAGCAGCGCGACCGGAACACCGCCCACTGACCCGAAGCGACTGAGGTAGACCTGGGTGCAGCTGATGCTGTCGTTGATGTCGCAGAAGCTCGTGTACCTCGGGTCCTGGGCCAGCTGGTAGTGCAGGTAGGTAGACGTGGCCGCCGACGCGAAGCCGACGAGGGCGAGCACGATGATGGCGCGGCGAACAACCGGGCTCATAGAGTGACTCCTGTGTCGCGCGGTCCCGCTCGAGACGGTCGGACGCAAGCGGCGGTGTGCGCCGTGACCCTCTGGCAACCGTGTGGAGCCAGGCGAGCACACCGAGGCGGACATTCACCCACGCCGGGTCGGCAGACAGGCCCATCGGGCTCGCTCCCGCGGCGCAGGCCGACACCAGCTTGTTTTATGCTACTGGATCGGGTTGGCGCCTGCGGGCGCGCCGTTCTGGGTCACTGGAACGACCGCGGTCGAAAAGTAGATCGTGCCGCCCTGGTTGGTGCCGAAGAAGCGCACACCGCCGCCGGCCGTCGGGGCGGCGCTGATGAAGTACGTCGACGCGGTCGCACCGGCCGCGACCCCGTTGCAGGACGCCGGTGCCCCGGTGGCCGCTGCGCCAGCGGTCAGCGTGATCGTGTAGCTGCTCTTGATCGAGGGGTCGGTGCTCAGGTCGGTGCCGATAAACCCGTCGCCGCCGCCGACCGTGGGCGGAGTGCCAAGGGACGTCAGCGTCGGTGCATAGAACCCGAAACCACAGCTCGCGGCGTACGTCGCCTGGGCGCTGTTGGCCGCCCGCAGCGACCCGATCGCCGACGCCTCGTTTCCGGACATACGGGCCCTGAGCAAACCGGGCACGGCGATCGCCGCGATGATCCCGATGATCGCGACGACGATCAACAGCTCGATCAACGTGAACCCCGTTTCGTCTCTGACCTTCATCTGGACTTCTCCCTCTCTCCACATCGATCGGCCGCCTCGCGGCTGATCTCCAGAGCTACCGCTAGCCTGTATCAGCAGCGATCGCGGGATGCGCCGACCTGCCACACTTGCGGACGACGTACTTCCCTATGTACCACGCAGCGTGCAAGCGCAGAGCCAGCGCAGGGCGACATGTCGCGATCGGTGCTTTTCGCCTATGAACAAAGAGTTTATGCGACAACCGGCATCGATGTCAGAGGACGGACATGAGTGGAAGATTTTGTCACTGACGAGAAATGGCAACCACCGGTTGTCACCCACCCCCGTCGCGCCGGCCGAAGCCGTGTCCCGTCCCGGCGGTGCGCGGCAGGAGTCCGAGCTGCGTACTCATGCCGCGCCCAGGCCGACCAGGCGCCACGAGGGCACATGCCGTCAGTATTCGAGCGAGAAACAACGCCGGCAGGCGGGATGCAGCGTGGCGTGCACCACGGGTCGCTAGGGCCCGCGTCGCGGGGCTGTGAGACAAGCTCGGCTAGCGCGGCGGAGCCAACCGGGTCGGGACGGGCTGAGGCGGAGTCTCGCGAGACACTACCCCAGGTGGTATTTCTTCAGGTAGTAGCGGAACGATCGGAAGCTCATGCCGAGCAACCCGGCGGCCCGCACCTTGACACCCCCTGCCTGCTGGAGCGCCTGGGCGAGATACTCGCGCTCGATGTTCTGGACGTGCTGATCGAGCACGAACCCCGACTCGGGCAGCCGTTCCGGCCCCTCAGACGTGCGACCGACCTCCGGTGACGGATCGCCAGTGGCGTACTGGGCGGAACGCCGGTCCTGCCCAGGGACATCGCCAAGGTCGAGACTCTCCGACTGCACCATGTCACAATCTTCGAGCGCCACGGCGCGCTCGATGACGTTCTCGAGCTCGCGTACGTTGCCGGGCCACGCATAGGTCTCTAACGCACGCTCTGCATTCGTCGAAAGCCCTTTGAGCTCCGTGCCCATCTGCTTGTTGAATTTCTCCACGAAGTGTTTCGCCAGGAGCAGAATGTCCCCCTGGCGCTCCTTGAGCGGCGGCACTTCGATGTTGATGACGTTCACGCGGTAGAACAGGTCGCGCCGGAAGTCATTGGTCTCGACCATCTTCGCCAGTTCCTGGTTCGTGGCGGCGATCACGCGCACGTCGGCGTCCTTCTCCTCGGTGCCACCCACCCGGCGGAACCGCCGCTCTTGCAGGAACCGCAACAGCTTGACCTGCATCATCGGGCTCATCTCGCTGATCTCGTCGAGAAAGAGGGTGCCCCGCTCCGCCGCCTCGACCAGCCCACTCTTCGTGCTGTCGGCGCTCGTGAACGCCCCTTTCTCATGACCAAACAGCTCGGATTCGAGCAACGCCTCCGGTAACGCGCCGCAGTTGAGCGGAATAAACGGCCGCGCAGACCGCTTGGACTGGCCGTGGATGGCGCGGGCAACCAGCTCCTTGCCGGTGCCCGATTCCCCCGTGATCAGGATCGTGCTGTTTGTGGGCGCCACGCGACTGATGCGCTCCTGCATCCTCTGAATCTGCGGGCTCTCGCCGACGATGTGGTATGCACGTAGCCGGCGTTGCTCGAATGCGTTCCTGACCACCGCTTTCAGTTTCTCGATGTCGAACGGCTTGTCGAGATAGTCGTGTGCGCCGAGCCGCAGCGCCTCGACGGCCGACTCGGTGGACTTGAACGCCGTGATCATGATGGCGACGATGTCCCGGTGAAGCTCCTTTGCCTTCCGCAGCACGTCCACGCCGCTCATGTCGGGCATCTTGATGTCCGAGATGAGCAGGTCGATCGGTCGACGTCGCAGGATCTCCACGGCCGTTTTGCCGCAATCGGCCAGCACGACATCGTAGCCCTCGCGCTTCAGCATGATGAAGAGCATCTCGCGCATCGACGGTTCGTCGTCGACCACCAGGACGGTGCCGGTCACCGTCTTCGTCTCGGTTGTCGTGTCGGTTGCCATCGTGACACTCCTTACCTACTGAACCCGGGCCGCCGGCCGCCCGGCTGGGGACGGTGCTGCAGTCGGCGCCGGAAGCCGTACGCAGACCGTCGTGCCGGCATCGGGCACCGACGTCACCTGGAGCTCACCTCCGTAGTCGCTTACGATCCGGTGCACGATCGCAAGCCCCAGACCAGTCCCCTGTGCGAACGTCCCGTGGAACGGCTGCAGCATGCTGTCGAGCTCATCGGGTGGCATCCCCACACCTTCGTCGCGCACGCTGAGTGTCACGGTCTCCGCCTCCTCGGCCTGGACCCCGAGCACCAGGACGCCGCCATCCGGCATCGCCCGGAGCCCGTTGGTGGCGAGGTTCCACACGACCTGCCGGATCTGGCCTTCGTCCGCTTCGAACCAGACCGGCGCTCCCGGAACGTCCACCTGGATCTGATGACCCTTACCCATCTCCGGACTGTGCCGCAGGAGCAGGGCGGTATCGTTCACCGCCTGGCGCAGGTCGAAGCGCCGGCTGGAGATCCGTTGCGGACGGGCGTAGGCGAGGAACGACTTGATGGTGTCGTTCAGCCGCTCGGACTCCCGCAGCACGATGTCCATCAGCTGGGTCTGCTCGGCGTTCAACGGCAGCTCCTGACGCAGAATCTGGATCGACCCGGACATGGAGGCCAGCGGGTTGCGGATCTCGTGGGCGATCCCGGCGGCCATCTCACCGACGGCCGCGAGCCGCTCCTGCACAGCGGACTGTCGCTGCAACCGTTTGGTCTCGGTGACGTCTTGGAACAGGAACAGGAACCCGGCCCTCCCGCCCGGTGTGATGAGCGGCGCGGCGCTGAGCCCAAGCTCGATCTGGCGCCCACCCGGCGTCGTGAACTGCAGGTCCGCCCGCCAGTTCCCCTCCCCCTCGACGTCGAGCGACGCCTCGAACGCCGGGGGGAGCTGGAGCAGCTCGAAGATTCGCATGCCGAGCACATCCGGCACCCGCAGGTCAGTGATGCTCTCTGCCGCACCGTTGAAGGTCAGCACGCGGCCATGCCGGTCCGTGGTCGCCAGCCCGCTGGTCATGCTCTCGATGACGTGCTGGTTGAACGCCTGCAGGTCGGCGATCTCGGTCGAGGCGCGAGCCAGACTGGCATCGGCGGTCCGCAGACGCTCGGCGAGATAGCCGCTGAACACCGCCACAGCGAGGAACCCGAAGATATCGAGACCGGCCATGTAGAACGCCAGCGTCGACGGCGGTCTGGGCAGCTGGCCGATTGCGGGCCACGACGTCTCGAGGAACTCGAACACTCCCTGATACTGCCCCACCACCACGCCGGCGTACAGGAACGCACTCAGCGCCCCGACTAGCAGCCCGCCGCGCCGGAACTGCAGAATGCTGGCACCGATGATCGGCAGCGCGTACAGGGTCGAGAAGTAGCTGGACACACCGCCGGTGAGCAGCACCACGGATGAGATCAGGACGGCGTCGGTCGCCAGCTGCACGTCGATGAGCCAACGTCGCCGCTCGACGAGGGTGAGGGTCAGCACGAACGTGACGGCGAGGGCGTAGCTGAGGGCGACCAGGAAGAAGAACGGCCCGACGGGCCAGAGCCCCGGCGTGCGGAGCTGTACCAGCACTCCCGACCCGAGGAGGATCGTGACCGTCACGAAGCGCACGCCACTGAGCCAACGGAGGTTCCGTCGCAGCGGCGATCTGGCGTTCGAGGACCCACTCGTCGGGTACATGTCCTTGGCGTCCCGGGTCAGCAATTCGCGAACACCGTCCAGGCGGGTCATCCCGCCAGGGGCGGCCGTTGGGCGTCTCGCTCAGCGCGGTCGGATATGGCCGTATGCGCCCTCGTCGCGCCCGGCACGGGCCGGATGCAGCATGCGTACGACGCCGGAGATTCGGTCCGCCAACGTCTGACACGCGACGCTAGCTGGCCATCTGGCCGATCAGGTCGAAGATCGGCAGATACATCGCGATGACGATGCCACCGACGATCACCCCCAGGAAGGCGATCATGATCGGCTCCATGAGGGTCAGCATGCCCCCCACGGCGGTATCGACCTCGTCTTCGTAGAAATCGGCGACCTTCCCGAGCATGGTGTCGAGCGCGCCGGTCGCCTCACCGACGTTGATCATCTGTGTCACCATCGCCGGGAACACCTTGGTCTCGCGCAACGGTCCGGCCACCGTCTCACCCCGTTCGATCGCCGCGCGGGTCACCATGACGGCATCCTCGATGATGGCGTTGCCGGCGGTCTTGGCGGTGATCTCGAGCCCTTCGAGAATCGGCACCCCGGAGCCGAGCAACGTCGACAGCGTCCGGCAGAAACGGGCGACGGCCACCTTGCGGAGGATCATCCCCAGCACCGGCATCTTGAGCATCGTGCCGTCCACAATCCGCCGCCCGTTCTCGGTCGCATAGAACTGCCGGAACGCGAACGTGATCGCCACCCCGACGAGGATGAGTAGCGGCGCGTAGCTCACCAGCGAATTGCTGAGCGCGATGACGATCCGAGTCGGCAGCGGCAGGGTCGCGCCCAACCCGGCGAACAGGTCGGCGAACGTCGGGATGACCTTCCAGAGAATGGCCCCGACGACGATCGCGGCGATCGTGACGACCGCAATCGGGTAGGTCATGGCGGCCTTGACCTGCGACTTGAGCTTGACGTTTTTCTCGATATACACCGCGAGCCGCTTGAGGATCGTGTCGAGGATGCCCCCGGCCTCACCCGCCGCCATCATGTTGGTGAAGAGCGGGTCGAACGCGCCGGGGTGCTTGCGCATGGCGTCGGCCAACCCGGAGCCACTCTCGACGTCGGCGCGGGTGGCCAGAATGATCTGGCTGAAGTTCTTGTCCTCTTCCTGGTTGCCGAGGATCTCCAGACACTGCACCAGCGGGAGACCGGCGTCGATCATCACGGAGAACTGCCGTGTGAAGATCGCCAGGTTCTTGGCCGGCACCGCCTTGCCACGTCGCGGCTTCTTGGCCCGACGCGACCGTGCCTTGACCGCATCGATCTTGGTGACGAAGACCTGCTCCGAGCGCAGGGCCGCCACCGCGGCCTCGATCGTGTCGGCGACCCGCTGGCCGCTCACCGTCTGACCACCTCGGGTCCTACCCGAATAGGCGAAGCTAGGCATCGTCGGTCCCCTCGTCTACGCGCTGGTCCTGGCTCTCAGGCCCTCGGTCCGTACGCCAACCCGCTACCGTCCCTGTCCCAGAGGTCGGCTCACCGTGCGGGTCATCCCCACACCCGCGACGACCCCGACGCCGCGCTGGACGAGGTCGCGGAGCTCGTCCTCCATCGACGACGCCGCCAGCGCCGTCTCCAGCGAGATGCGCCGCAGCTTGACGAGCGTCGCCAGCGACTGGTTCATCGTTTGCATCCCGTTCTTCTCCTGCCCCGACTGCATGACGGAGTAGAGCTGGTGGATCTTGTCCTCGCGAATCAGATTGCGGATCGCCGGCGTCGGAATCATCACCTCGGTCGCAGCGACGCGCCCCGACCCGCTGAGCTTGGGCAACAGCGCCTGACACATGATGCCCTCGAGCACGAGCGACAGCTGGGTGCGCACTTGCGCCTGCTGGCTGTCGGGAAAGACGTCGATGATCCGGTTGATCGTCTGATAGGCGGAGTTCGTGTGCGCGGTCGCGAACGTGAGGTGGCCCGTCTCGGCGATCCGCAATGCGGACGAGATCGTCTCGAGATCCCGCAACTCCCCGATCAGCACCACGTCCGGGTCCTCACGCAACGCGGCGCGCAGGGCGGGTGCAAAGCCCTCTGTGTCGCTGTACAGCTCGCGCTGGTTGACGAGACAGTTCTTGTGGGAATGGATGTACTCGATCGGGTCCTCGATCGTCAGGATGTGCGCGTGCCGCTCGGTATTGATCTTGTCGATCATCGCGGCGAGCGTCGTGCTCTTCCCGCACCCGGTCGGCCCGGTCACCAGCACCAGCCCCCGGGGCCGCTCGGCCAACCGATCGACCACCCGCGGGAGCCCCAGCTCCCGCGTGCTCAGAATCACCTCCGGGATCAGCCGGTAGACGGCCGCGACCGCACCGCGCTGTCTGAAGACGTTGCACCGGAACCGGCCGATGCCGCGTATGCCGAATGAGAAATCGAGCTCGTGGGTCTCCTCGAACCGCTTCTTCTGGCCGTCGGTCAGCACGCTGTACGCAAGCTGTTTCGTTTCGTCGGCGCCCAGCAGCGGCAGGTCGAGCGGCCGGAGCTGACCGTCGACGCGCACCTGCGGGGCCGAGCGAGTCGTAATGTGCAGGTCGGACCCTTCCAGCTCGACCGTCGCCTTCAGCAGGTCTGGCAGTGTCGGCATCGTCATCACCCGTGGGTCGGCCGGGTCGGGACCCAGCTACTTCACCGTCTCCTTGAGGACTTCCTCGACGCTGGTCCGGCCCGCCGCGATTTTACGCAGCCCGCTGGCCCGCAGCGTCAGCATACCGTGCTCGATCGCGTTTCTCCGCAGCTCGAGTGTCGAGGCCCCCACCAGGATCATCTCGCGCAGCTCGTCGGTGACCTGCATGACCTCGTACAGCCCGATCCGCCCCTTATAGCCGGTGTTGTTGCACGTCTCACAGCCGACACCCTTGCGCGGCACGACCGTGCTCGCCTCCTCCGGGGTGAACCCGATCTCCTCGAGCGCCTGCGCCGGGGTCGGCTGCGCCTCGCCGCAGTTGGTGCAGACACAACGCACCAGTCGCTGCGCGCCGATCAGGTTGACGGCGCTGGCGACGAGAAACGGTTCGATCCCCATGTTCATCAGCCGGTTGACCGTGCTCGGCGCATCGTTGGTGTGCAGCGTCGACAGGACGAGGTGACCGGTCAGCGCCGCCTTGATGGCGATCTCCGCGGTTTCGAAATCGCGGATCTCGCCGACCAGGATGACATCCGGGTCCTGTCGCAAAAAGGACCGCAGCGCCGCGGCGAAGTTCAACCCGATGTTCTCGCGCATCTGCACCTGGTTGACGCCGGTGATGTTGAACTCGACCGGATCCTCGGCGGTCATGATGTTGGTGGCGGGCGTGTTGATCTTCGCGATGGCCGAATAGAGCGTGTTGGTCTTCCCGCTGCCGGTGGGCCCGGTGACGAGCACGAGCCCCCACGGACGGTCGATCGCCTCCTCGAACGTCGACAGCGATTCGGGTTCGAACCCGAGCTTCGTCATGTCGAGCATCAGCTTGTCCTGGTCGAGCAGACGCATCACGATCTTCTCGCCAAACAGCGTCGGCAAACAGGACACGCGGAAGTCGATCTCCTTGGTGCCACCGTCGGTGTTCAGCCGCAGCTTGATCCGTCCGTCTTGCGGCAGCCGTTTCTCGGCGATGTCGAGCTTTGCCATGATCTTGAGCCGCGAGGTGATCGCGTCGCGGAACTTGAGCGGTGGCAGCATCACGTTGTACAGGGTGCCGTCGATCCGGAACCGGATGCGATACTCCTTTTCGTAGGGCTCGATGTGGATATCGCTGGCGCCCTTCTGGATGGCCGAGGCCAGGACGACATTAATCAGCCGGACGACCGGGGCCTCGCTGCCCTGCTTCTCGAGGGAGACGACATCGACGTCCTCCATCTCCTCGACCACCTCGACGTCGTCGTCGTCGAGCTGCGGCATTTCCTCGAGCGCCTTGGCGGCCAGCGCCATGTGGCTCTCGGCGAGGTTCTTCTCCTCGGCGACGTTCGCCTTCGTGTTCGTGTTCGCCTTCGCGTTGGCGTCGCCGTCGCCGTCGCCGTCGCCGTCGCCGTCGCCGTCACCGTCAC
>JADFPE010000242.1 GCA_022562495.1 Acidobacteriota bacterium | reverse complement strand
GCCCCCTCCCACCCCAGGTAGACGAAGCCGGCGACCAGCAGCACCACGATCGCCAGCATCTCGAAGAGCCTGTTGTACAGGACGACGGTCCGTGCCGCGTCGGGCGACGCGCCACCGTCGACGAGGCACTGCACCGTGCCGAGCTCGCCCGGGCCGAAGGGAAAGAAGAGGTTCAGGCCGCGGCCAAAGAAGTGGCTGGACACCTGGGTCGGAACGGCGGCCGGCACGCCGACGCGGCTGGCGAGCAGCCGCTGTCGGATCCCCCGCAACAGCAACGACGCCGACACGAAGACGATCGCGAGCCAAAACGGCGCCCAGGCGAACGTCCGGTTCGACACGCCGATCAGGTCGAGGTCGACCTCGAGGAACCCGCTACCGACGTCGGCCACCTTTACGATGCTCAGGTCGGCCAGCTCGTCGAGCAGGCGGAAGTTGGCCGCCATCTCGAGGATGCCCTTCCGGAACGATGCACCATCCCACGGGGACGGTCCCTCGGCTTCGGGCATCAGGATGAGCAAGACGAACAGCATCAGCACGACGCCGAAGCCGTATCCCCACGCGACCGACAGTCTGAGCTGATCCTTCACTGTCCGATGACCCTCCCCTCGCGGAACCAGGGCAACTCGTTCGCCCGCTGCTCGTCGGCCTCGGACACGCCGAGCATCTCGATGGCGCCCGTCAAGGACGTCGACATCGCCGTGCGGCCCCGGTAGACGACCGAGAACAGCTTGATCTGCGGCAACGGATTCTGGACCGAGACGATCCACAGCGGCTCGACATAGATCAGATCCCCCGCCACCGGCAGCAGCAACGTGTGGCCGCGCACCACCTCGGAGCCGTGCCGCACCCACAGCGTGATCTGCTGATTCACCTGCGCGTCGGTGTCGATGAGCGTATCGGCCTGCTCGGGTCCCGGAAAAAACTCTCCCTGCGGCACGCGCAGGTTGACCAGCCGGCCATAGCTGCCCGGATCCTGGAAGGCCAGAACGACTGAGCGCAAATTGCGGGCACCCTCCGGCGTGAAGGGCATGAGCATCGCGAACTGCAGGTCGCCGCGTTGGCCGACGTCCGTGCCGTCAGGCAGGTCGGCAGGATCGAGCAGCAGGTGGTAGGCCTCGTAGGAGAAGGTCATCTGGTCGGTGGTGCCGAACTCGGTCAGGCCGCGGCCGATCGAGCCCAATGTCTCGTCGGCGTCGTCCCACAGATCTTCGGAGTTGTAGAACTCGATCGGGTGTTGCTGGTGGTACCGCTTGTAGATGTCGTCGAACTGGATGTGGAACCACTGGAGCGGATAGGTGAGCTGCGCGCGCACCGCGTCCGGCATGGCAGACTGCGGCTCGAAGAGACCCGGGTAGACACGCTCCCATGCGTCGACGATCGGGTCGTCGGCGATCTTGTAGAGGCGGACCTCCCCGCTGTAGGCGTCGATCGTCACCTTCACCGAGTCTTCGGCGTAGTTGATGATCCGCTCTGGAAACTCCTCCACGGCGCGCTCGTCGGCCTTGTCGCCGAGCACCTCGCGAAACGAGTAGGGGTAGTTCGCGGAGGTGGTCAGGCCGTTGACCAGCCACAGCGTTTTGCCGTCCGCCATGAAGGCGTAGACGTTGCTGTCGAGGAACAGGAACGGTGCGACTTTCCGCAGCCGTTGCATCGGCGTGCGGTACAGGTGGATCCGCGTCGTCTCGTGGTCGATGAACCGTGAGAAGAGCAGGGCCATGAAATCTGTGGAGTCGAGCGCCAGGACGAGACGCTTGACGATCGAGTCGACACGAATGCCGCTGTCGACGTCCATCGGGTAGACCGATTCATGGCGGAACTGATCGGTGGCGTAGTCGAATTCCTTCAGGAATCGAATGTTGGTCAGGATGTAGTCGTCCTTGGCGCCCTCGCCGAAGTAGATACGGGGCTCGCTGCCGTCCAGCTCGGCGTGGGTGGCCTCGGGCGGGATGCCGCCGACCGCGTAGATAGCCCCGCCCTCGTCGTTCAGCTCGTTCACCGGGCTCATCACCAGGCCGAGGCCGTGCGTATACATGAGCGCCGCGCTGCCCCAGTGCCGCAGCCATTGTCGGGGGCCGGCGAATCCCAGCGAGGGGAGCTCGCGGACCGCGCTGGCGTACATGCGCAGTTCTCCGTCGACCCGGTAGCGCACCGCGTCGACCGACAGGAACCTGTAGTAGGAGCGTAGCTGTTGCTCCTGCTCGAACAGCTGCAGGGTCGGCCCGTACACCATGGTGTCTGCCGCAGCCGCGAGGCGTTCGTAGTGTTGGACGTCGGGCGGCTCTTCGAGATAGCTGACCCAGGTCGGGAGCACGGGCGCGTTCTGTAAGGTCTTGCTCTCGAGCAACGTGGCCACCGACAGCGGCGACGCGGGTGGTCTCCACTCCACCGTCTCGACGCTGTCGAGGCGATAGCCGCGCAGCGTGGCGGCGAGATGCTGGCGAATGTAGGGCAGCTGAATCGTCGGCTCGTTCGGCGCAACGCGCACGTGGTCCTTGATGATCAGGCAGAGAAAGAACATCAGATCGACGGCGAGCAGGCCGGCTGCGACCTGCAGCGGTCGCCGTAGTCCGAAACCACCTTCGACCCCGAGCCCGTCTGCGCCTCCCTCACCCTCGGCCCCCAGCCTGTCTTCGCCTCCGTTGCCGGCACGCGCCGACGCGCTGCGCTGCTGTATCCGGTAGAGGCTCCAGGCCACCGTGATCATGATCCCGACCTCGACCAGGGTCGAGAGGTTGATCATGTTGAGCGCCGAGAAGACCCCGTTGAGGTCGAGATACTCCGCGCCGGTGCGGACACCCGAGGGGCCGTTGTCCTTGAAGAGCAGCGCGTAGCGGCTGAGGAAGGTGCGCGACACCAGCGAGAGCCCCACCAGGAGCAGCGCCAGATTCAGCGTGTCGGTGATCAACAGGCCGAGCTTGAGCCGATAGGCGATCCCGGGCTGCGTCCACGTGCCGGCGGCGCGGAGCTGGTCGCGCTGGGCGACGACCGCCGCCGCGGCGGCGGTGAGCCCGAGGATCGTGACCAGCCACACGGTCGTGTGAATCGCCGGCAACGTGAAGACGTAGAAACCGACGTCGTGGCCGAACACCGGGTCGGTCTCGCCGAAGCTGCCGCCCGACAACGCCAACAGATACTGCTGGTAGCTGCCGGACCAGAGCCAACCGGCGAGGGTCCCGATCCAGAGGCCCAGGGGGATGCCCGCCGAGCGCAGACCGGGGCTCGTCGCGTAGCGGCGCAACGGTACCGACACCGCCAGGGTGAACAGCGCGACGCCGATGCCGAACAGGAGCGCCTGCGCCGTGAAGTTCGTCCAAAAAACGCCAGCCTGGCCGACACTGTCGAGGAACCAGAAGTCGACGATCAGCGCGGGAACCGCGCGCAGGATCAAGAGCACGTAGGCCACACTCACCCACAGGCGCATCGAGCGCCAGAGGTGCAGCGGAGACGGAATGACGGGGAGCAGCGCGTGGTTCATCAGCGTGCGGGGTGACTCACCAAAGCTGGAGGAACAGGAGCGACGCGGCGAGCGTCGGCATCGTCACCAGGAATCCAATCTTGACGAACTGGCCCAGCGAGACGTCGACCCGCTGCCGCCGGCAGGCCTCGAGCCAGAGCAGCCCGGCCAGCGAGCCGATCGGCAGCAATCTGGGACCCAGGTCACCGCCGATCAGCACGGCAAGGATCTCTTGTGGGCCGCTGCCGGGTGTTGCCTCCAGCGCGAGCAGATTGATGATGGCCATCGGATGGTTGTTCAGCACAGCGGATCCGGCTGCGGCGGTCGCCCCGACCACGCCGAGGCTGGCCCCCTCGTAGATCGACGCGAGCGAGTCGACGAACCCGACGTTGCGGAGGCCGATGGCCAGGATGAAGACGGCGAGCAGAAAGACGAGAATGTTCCAGGAGACACCGCGGCCCAACAGATCCACCAGGTCGGCGCGGCAGCTGAGCCGGGCGAGCGCGACGGCCAGCACGGCTCCGGTGGCCGAGACCATCCAGATGGCCCCGCCGTCGATTGACGCGACGATCGGGTACGACCCCACGACCAGTACCAGCAGCGCCAGCATCAGGCGCTGCGCCGGCTCGAGCCCGGCACCGGAGCGCGACACAGTGGCCATCGCCGGCGTCAGCCCGAGCTCCTTCGCGAAGATGACCCTGAGGATGGCGTAAGCGATCAGCCAGCCGACGACGGCGATCGGCAGCATCCGCGCGGCGTACTCGTTGAAGTTCAGCCTCGCGTGCGCGGCGACGATCATGTTCATGGGGTTGGACACCACGAATGGGGCCACGCCGACCGCGGTGAACACAGCGAACGCGAAGGGGAGGTAGAGCCGTGGCTCGCTCGGGTAGCGGCGCCGTACCAGCGACAGCACCAGCGGCGTCAGCAGCAAGACGGATGCGTCGTTGTTGAGCACCGAGGACGTGAGAACGGCGAGGAAGAAGACCGAAGAAAACAGACGCGAAACGGACGTGTCCGAGCGGGAGAAGACCATCTCCCCGAGCCGCATCAGGAGGCCGAGCCGGTGCGCCGCCGCGGTCGTGATCATGATCGAGACGATCGTGACGAAGGGGCGCCAGAGCGTGTGGGCGGCCGAGAGGAGATCGGAGACATGGACGATGCGGGCGGCGAAGAGTAGTGCGACGCCGGCCGTTGCCGCCTGAGCCGGGCCGATCTGCCACCGTGGCCCGATGCGGGGGCGTGTGATGGAGAGGCTGACCGTCATCGCGAAGGCCGAGTATGCGAGGAGCGTCAGCATGAACAGGTTCCCATCTACCCCTTTCGACAAGCAGCGACGACGAAGCTCTGGTAGCAGACGGCCACCAGACCTGGGCCGCATCAGAGGCCTGTCGCAGTGGGCCGCCCCGCCTCGGATACAGCCGTCACGGGGATGCCACCAGCGCTGGGGGGGGGCTCGTAGCTCGGATACAGCGCCGATTATCGCCGATGCGAGGGTGGTGTCAAGGGCTCGGCCGGCTCTGGTACGCCAGGTGCGCGGCCAGCGGGGACACCTCCGGCAGGCCGACGCCCAGTGCGCCGATCAACAGGTGTCGAAGGCTCTCAGGCTGCCGGAAGGATGTGGGATGACCGCTCGCATGTCCGTCTTGGGCTGACACGTCCACGCTTCCCGGATGCAGTCAGCCCCGCGCGTCGGCGCGGGTTGCCCCCCGCAGACGATGGAGCACTTGAGGTGGCATGGCATAGGGCTGCTCTGGTGGCAGATCCGACAACGAGATCGGTTCGGGGCCTGCCTCGTCGGGGGGGGCGGCCTGCACGGAGTGGGGTGACCACTGCAGTTCCGAGGGGGGCACCGTCTCGGACCCCACCAGGAAGAGGCCCCGACGGCGGGTCCATTGTCCCAGCGACCGGCTGCTGGTCCACCGAACCAGCGGTGCCGCCAGGAGCAAGCCGATGAAGACCGGTGTCAGCCACAAGAAGAAGGCCGGGCTGTAATACAGCGTCAGGCCCGCCCAGCTCAGGCCGACCGCCGTGATGCCCGTGGTGGTGCGCCAGGCCTCTGCCCAGGTGACGGTCCGCCCATCGCGCACCTGGGGGGCCCACCTGATGTCATGACCACCGAGGACGCTCATCACGAAGCGGGTGTGATACATCATCATGATCGGTGCGATCACCATCGCGAACAGCAGCTCCAGCAGGGCGCTCAGCAGGAGCCGCGCGGTGCCGCCGAAGAGCCGTCGATGGTGGACCAGCGCCAGGATCACCCCAAGGACCTTCGGCGCGAAGAGGAGCAGAATCGTCACCCCCAACAGCGGGATGATCTGCCCTGGGTGCCTCCAGGGGACGGACCAGTCGGGAAACACCCGATAGCTGTCACTGATCAACGGGTCGGTGCTGAGGGAGGGCAGCACGACATAGGCGGTACTGGCCAGGAGCATCAACAGCCAGAGCACCGACGAGACGTAGCCCATCGCACCCAGCAGGAAATGCAGTCGGTTCATGGGGTGTAGGCCACGGGCCGGCAACAGTCGCAGGTGCTGCAGACTGCCCTGGGTCCAGCGGCGGTCGCGCGTGGCATAGTCCACGATGTTGTCGGGCACGTCTTCGTAACTGCCGCCGAGGGATGGCAGCAGGTAGACCTGCCAGCCCGCCCGCCGCATCAGGGCGGCCTCCACGAAGTCATGGCTCAAGATGGCACCGCCCAGCGGCGGACTGCCGGGTAGCACGGGCAGGCTACAGTGATCGGCAAAGGCCCGTACCCGGATGATGGCGTTGTGGCCCCAGTAGTTCGCGGCGTCGGTCTGCCAGAAGCTCTGGCCAGTCGCCAACATCGGACTGTAGAGACAGCCAGCGAACTGCACCAGTCGACCGAACAGGGTGGTGCGGCGGGCCGGAACTGGTACCGTCTGGATCAGGCCGGCGCTCGGGTTGGCCTCCATGGTGCGCACCAGTTCGACCATTGTCGACCCGCACATGACGCTGTCGGCATCCAGCACCACCATGAACTCGTAGTGAGTGCCCCAGCGCTGACAGAAGTCCGCAATGTTCCCGGCCTTACGACCGAGGTTGGTGGTGCGGCGTCGATAATACACACCGGCAGGATGACCGAGCCGCTGGCGCAAGGTCGTCCATGCGGCCTCCTCTGCCCGGGCGATGGTCGGATCGGTGGTATCGCTCAGCAGGTAGACGTCGAACTGGTCACCGTGACCGGTGCGGGCCAGCGAGCGTAGCATGGCGGCCAGACCGTTCATGACTCGTGCCGGGTCTTCGTTGTGGACCGGCATGACCAGTGCGGTACGGCTCCCGATTGGTCCATCACCCTCCCGCGCGGCCGGGGCTCGCTCGAGGGACAGCGGATCGCGTCCGAGCGCTCGCAGCACGAACCCGATGACAGCGTTCCAGAACGCGATGGCAATCCAGTTGAAGGTCGCCGCGAACAGCCCCAGAATGGCAAGCTCCAGAGCGGTGATCCCATTGGCTCGCACGATATCGAGCATCATGCCGATGCCGATCACCGTGGTGCCGGCAACCACCCCGAAGAAGAGCCAGCGCCGCAGCCGCCCGAGCGGTAGACGGATGCTGCCAGGTGGGCCGAGCCGTGGACCCGGCACGTTACTGGACATGATCCGGATACCAGACATAGCTCCACGTTTCGGTCAGCCGCCGGCCGTCCAGCGTCAGGTATAGCCGCATGTCGGCTGGTTGGTTGCCG
>JADFPE010000241.1 GCA_022562495.1 Acidobacteriota bacterium | reverse complement strand
GACGGTGTGTTTGAGGAGATAGGCGCAGCCGGCGACGGAGTGCTTCGAGAACTCCCGCAGTCCGTTCACGGCCCGTGCCTCGTAGGAGAACGACAGCAGCACGAAACCCGCGGTCGGGGCCTCGCGGCGGAGCGCGGTTAGCACGTCGACGGTCTCGGGCGTGAGGGTCGGCACGTCGAACGCGTGCCGGTGGTCCCAAACGTCCCTTGCCAATTCCAGGGCAACCCGGTCGGCGGCTTCGGGATCGCCGTCGGACACCGCCACAACGCCGAAACTCGAGCCACTGATATCCAGGCCATGTTGAACGGGAAAGTAGCTCACCGCCAGGACCTCGCCGGTTGCTTCCCTGGCGCGGGCCTTGGCGTGCAAATCCACCAGCGGGCCGTGCCCCTTCGTGCGCTGGTTCTGGCATCCGGCGAGCAGGGGCACCTTGCGGACCCGCATGACCGGATCGATCCGACCGCGCACGTGGCGCCCGGCGCCGAGATCGGTGCTGGTACGGTCGTCGGACCCAACGCAGTGATCGGTCCGAACGTGCGAATCGGACGCGGCTGCAATATCGGCGCCTCGGCGGTCGTCGAGGGGTGGACCCAGATTGGCGACGACAATCGGGTGTTTCCGTTCGCGTCGATCGGGCTCATTCCCCAGGATCTGAAGTTCAAGGGGGAGCGCACCAACCTCATCATCGGCCGGCGTAACATCTTCCGCGAGTTCGTCACGATCAACCGCGGCACTCGGGGGGGCGGCGGGGTGACGCGCATCGGCGATGACAACGTGTTCATGGCCTACACCCACGTGGCGCACGATTGTGTGGTGGGGAACCGGATTATCTTCGGCAACGGCGCGACGCTCGGCGGGCACGTGTCGGTCGAGGACGAGGCGATCATCAACGCGTTCTCGGGCGTGCATCAGTTTTGTCGCGTCGGCCGGCAGGCGTTCATCGGCGGGTACTCGGTGGCCACGCTCGACGCCCTGCCGTTTGCGCGCAGCGTCGGCAACCGCGCTCGGGTCTACGGGCTCAATACCATCGGGCTGGTGCGCCGCGGTATGCCGCAGGAGACGATCGCGCAGCTCAAGCGCGCGTTCCGGTATTTGCTGCGGTCCAAGCTGAACACCACACAGGCCCTGCACAAGATCGAACAGGACCGGACGCTGCAGTGTCCCGAGGTCGCGTATCTCATCGAGTTCATTCGGTCATCTCGACGGGGTGTCAACCTCCGCCGTCCACCCAAGCGGCTCGAGGCGATGGTTGCCGACGAGTGATCGAACAGCTCAAGGAGTCAGAAGACAGAAGGCAGGAGGCAGAAAGCAGCCGGACGGCTTCGCCAGTTTCTGATCGGAGACGGACCCTGCGCGATCGACGGCGTCGGCAATCGGAGGCAGCCATCTCCCGCAGCGTGCGGACCGGTCGCGCACACAGGCGCGTATGAGCGTGCAGAAGGTGTTGGCAACGCGATGCGAATCGGCTTGATTGCGGGGAACGGCCGGTTTCCGTTCTTGGCGCTGGAGGGGGCGCGCCGTCTCGGTCATGACGTGACCATCGTCGCGATCCGGGAGGAGACCAGCCCGGCGCTCGAGGCCGCGGCCGCCGGCGACCCGCCGGCCGATCTACACTGGATTTCACTGGGGCAGCTGGGCAAGTGCATCGCCATTCTGCGTGACGCCGGTGTCACCCGCGCGGTCATGGCCGGGCAGGTGAAGCACACCAAGCTCTTCGCCGGGATCATCCCAGATCGGACCTTACTGCAGGTGCTGCGGCGGCTCGACACCAAGAACACCGACGCGCTCATCACCGCGGTGGCGGACGTGCTCGCCGAGCACGGCATCGAGTTGGAGAACTCCACCGCATTCCTGCAGCCGCTTCTCGCCCGCGGAGGTGTCCTGACCGACCGGCCGCCAACCGAGGACGAGCGTGCCGATCTGGAGTTCGGGTACCGGATGGCGGACGCCATCGCCGGGCTCGACCTGGGCCAGACAATCGTCGTCAAGGACCGGGCGGTCGTGGCGGTCGAGGCGATGGAGGGCACCGACGCGGTCATCGCGCGGGCGGGACAGCTGGCGGGACCTGGCACGCGCGTCGTGAAGGTGGCGAAACCGGCGCAGGACATGCGGTTTGACGTGCCGGTGGTGGGGGTGCCGACGCTGTCCGCCATGCGCGCCGCCGGCGCGACGGTGCTGTCGGTGGACGCGGGACGGACGTTGGTGCTCGACGGGGAGGCTTTCTACCAGCGGGCCGATGCGCACGGGTTGACGGTGGTGGGCCGGGAGCGGCCAGACGATGATGGCGGCTAGCCGTCCTCGAGCGGTGAGCATGTGTACGAATCGGTTACATGTCGCTGGCACACCACGGCTAGCCGTCCCCCCGCCTAACGGGGCTGTGCAGAAAGCTGCCTAGTGACGCGGAGCCGCACTGCCATGTCTGATGCCCTTGACGGTTCGAGGCGGAGCTCCGATAGCACCAGGCCGCGGATCGCGGTCGTCGGAGTCGGGCATTTCGGGCGACACCACGCACGGATCCTCTCGACTCTGCCTGGCGCGCTGCTCGTGGCCGTGGTGGACATCGACGCAGACCGTGCGGCGGCCGCGGCGGCCGAGACCGGCGCCGCGCCGGAGACCGACGTGTCCGCGCTCGACGGTCGTGTCGACGCGGTGACGCTGGCGGTGCCCACCGAGTCGCATCACGCGGTCGCCCTGCCGTTGCTCGAGCGGGGGGTTTCCGTTCTCGTCGAGAAGCCGATGGCGCGATCGGTTGCGGAGGCTGACGCACTGATCGCCGCCGCCGAGGCGAGTGGGGCGGTGCTCGCCGTGGGGCACACCGAGCGGTACAATCCGGCCGTCGCCGTAGCGCTACCGCTCGTCCGGGCACCGCGCTTCATCGAGGTGCACCGGATTGGCTCCTTTTCTGCGCGGAGCCTGGATGTCGACGTCGTGTTCGACGTGATGATTCACGATCTGGACATCATCCTGACGACGGTCGGGGCGGAGGTGGCGACGATAGAGGCGGTCGGGGTGCCGGTGTTGACCGATCGGGTGGATATCGCCAACGCCAGACTTCGGTTTACGTCAGGGTGCATCGCGAACCTCACCGCCAGCCGGATCAGCCGCGACCGCGTGCGCAAGCTACGGTTCTTTCAACAGGATGCCTACATCTCGGTCGACTGTGCCGAGCAGGAGGTCGAGGGGTGGCGCGTGACACGGACCCCCGGGTGTGAACCCACGATCGCGGGGGGCAAGCTCGACGTGCCGCGGGGCGAGCCGCTGGAGCGCGAGCTCGAGGACTTCGTCCGGGCGGTGGCCGGGGGAGGACCACCGCGTGTCGGTGGCGCCGACGGTCGCCGGGCCCTCGCATTGGCGCACCGGGTGGCCGACGCGATGGAGAGCGGACGTGACGAGATCCCGAAAGAGACAGGAGACAGGAGTCTCTTTGACCGGCTCAGGGTCGACGGGGCTCAGGGCCGGCAGGACACAGGAGACGCATGAGGGCTGCGTCGGTGTTGCGTCCTGCCCTACACGTACGCACGAATCTACCCAGCGCGTGGGGCGGGGCGGTGTGCGGGTTCGCGACGAAGTTTGCCGATGAGTGACGACCTGACTGCGGTCACCGCCAAGATCGCCGATGGGGGCGCGCTCGATGAGCGGGACTGGCAGACGCTGACCGGTACCCGTGACCTGATCGCCCTCGGAGTGGCGGCGGACGATGCGCGTCGACGCCGTCATGCCGACCGGGTCACCTTCGTCCAGGTCTTCGACGTGCCGGTGGACACCGCCGCCCATGCGGGGACGTTGCCGGATCAGGCCGGGGAGCTGCGGTTGACCGGTCGCCCGGTGAGCGTGGCGGCGGCGGTCGCGGCGGTGCGAGCGGTCGTGGCGCGGGCCGGGTCGGTGCCGGTGACCGGGTTTGCCCTCGAGGATTTGCAGGGGCTGTGCGGTCACGAGCTGGGGCGGCTTGGCGAGGTGCTCATCGAGTTGCGTGAGGCGGGGCTGGCGCTGGTGACCGAGGCTGCCGCCGATACGCTGACCGATCCGGAGCCGGTATTCGAGGTGCTGCGGACCAGCGGGCTGACGGTCGCGCGTCTCACGTTGGGTGACGCGGCCGGGCACGCGGCGTTTCCGCTTGTTCGCCGTGTCGCGACGTGGGACGGTGCCGGGAGGGTGTGTCGTGCATTCGCACCGCTGCGGCCGGCCGAGTCGTCGTTGCCGACCACGGGGTACAGCGACCTGCGTCAGGTTGCACTCGCACGACTCCTGGTCGACAATATCGACTCAATCCAGGTCGACTGGTCGGGTGACGGCCACAAACTGGCTCAGGTGGCGCTGACCTTCGGAGCCGACGACGTGGATGCGGTGCCGGCTGTGGCGTCGGACGATCTGGGGTGGCGCCGCTCGCCACGCGAGGACATCCGGCGCAACATCGTCGCCGCGGGGTTCGCGGCGGTGCGGCGGAACGGTTGCTTCGAGGCGCTCGACGTGTGTGACCGGTCAGAACATGCATGAATCGGTCACGCTGCGCCGGCACGGCACGGCTCGCCCCCGCGTAGCGGGGCTAGCAAGGCTACGTAGCGGGATGCAGCGGCGGCCCGGTGCCACCAGCATGACGAACGGGACCACGTAGCTTCGCGAGAGTCATGAGTACCATCAGAGTCAGCGCGGTCGAGTATTTGAACGCCAGGCCACTCGTGTACGGGCTGGAGGCTCGCGCCGACCTCTTCGATCTGCAGTTCGACATTCCAGCCCGCTGCGCGGTGCAGCTGCACGATCGGTCGGTCGATCTCGGCCTGATTCCCTCGATCGAATATCTGCAGGGCTCGGACTATCGGATCGTGCCTGACCTGGCGGTCGCATCAGAAGGCGCGGTGGCTTCGGTCGCCCTGTTTACGACACGACCCGCGACGTCGCTGCGGTCGATTGCGGTAGATAGCAGCTCGCGGACCGCCAGCGTGCTTCTGCGCGTCTTGTGCGCCGAATGGTGGGACATCGATCCAAAGCTCGTGAAGCTCAGACCGGAGCTGCCGGTCATGCTCAAGCGGTGTGACGCGGCGCTCGTGATCGGGGACGCTGCGCTGTTTTTCGACTACGAGAGCCAGGGGCTCGACAAGGTGGACCTCGGAGACGAGTGGACCGCCATGACGTCGCTGCCGTTTGTCTGGGCAATGTGGGTGGGGCGGGCCAATGCCCTGGGTCTGGACCACGTGGCGGCGCTGCAGGCGGCGCGTGCCAGCGGTGTTCAGGCGAGCGACGAGATCGTGGCGCGGTATTGCACTGACGACGAGGAGCAACTCGAGGTCGGGCGCCGGTATTTGCGTGAGAACGTGTCGTTCGGACTCGATGAGCGCGCCCTTGCCGGGCTCGAGAAGTTCTACGAATACGCCTACGATCTCCGGTTGGTGCCGACACGCACCGATATCCGCTTCTTCGAGTCTCCCCCGGAATGAGTGTCGAGTCGACCGCGGAAAAGCTGTTGGCCGGTGGTCGGCTCAGCGCCGAGGAGGCGCTCGAGCTGTATGTTTCCGCCCCCACCAGTCTGCTCGGCCGTCTGGCGGACACCATCCGGGCCCGGAAGCACCCCACCGGGCTGGTGACCTACATCATCGATCGCAACGTCAACTACACGAACGTTTGCGTCGCCAGATGCTCGTTCTGTGCCTTCTACCGTCCGGTCGGGGCCGACGACGGCTACGTGCTCGGTTTCGACGAGCTGTTTCAGAAGATCGACGAGACCCTGGCGGTCGGGGGTGTCCAACTGCTGCTGCAGGGCGGTCACAACCCGGACCTGCCACTCGAGTGGTATGAGGACCTCTTTGGCGCGGTGAAGGCGAGGTATCCAGACTTCAAGCTGCATGCCCTGTCTCCGCCGGAGTTGCTGCACCTGTCGCGGTTGTCGCAGCAGCCGGTGCCGGTCGTCGTCGACCGGCTCGTGCGGGCCGGTCTCGACAGCGTGCCGGGCGGTGGCGCCGAGATCCTCGTGGACCGTGTGCGGCGGTTGTTGCATTGCGATAGCAAGGCGACCGCCGACGAGTGGCTGTCGGTGATGCGTGTGGTGCACCGCGCAGGTCTCCGGTCGACCGCCACGATGATGTATGGCAGCGTGGAGCGGCTGGAGGAGCGGGTGGAACACCTGTGCCGGCTGCGGGAGCTCCAGGACGAGACTGGCGGCTTCACGGCGTTCATCACCTGGAGCTATCAGCCGTCGAACACCGAGCTGGGGGGTGCGGAGGCGACTGGGATTGACTACCTGCGCACCTTGGCGCTCTCACGCATCGTGCTGGACAACTTCGACAATCTCCAGGCCTCCTGGGTGACGCAGGGCGGCAAGGTGGGGCAGCTCAGTCTCGCATTCGGCGCGAACGACATGGGCAGCGTCATGATCGAGGAGAACGTGGTGCGTGCGGCCGGCGCGGAGTACTGCATGGACGAGGCGGAGATCGTCCGGAATATAGAGGACGCCGGTTTCGCGGCGAAGCGGCGCAATATGGTGTACGACCTGCTGGGTGACCCGCTCTTCCGGGAGCGGGCGATTCCGCGCCGCACCGAGCTCGCGATCGCCCGCCAGGCCGGTGACGCCACCGTGCCGGCTGAGCTGTCTCGCTATCCGGCTCGCAGCCGTCCTGGCAAAGCGCGGCGGGCTGTCGACTCATAGCAGCCCGCTCTCAGGCTACAGGCTTCGTACTTCAGGCGTCCCCGGTGTCTCCCCGTGCCGTTCGTCTGGGCAGTCGCCCGCGCAGCCGACCGGTCCTCGCGCAGCACTCCGATGACGGGCGGCGGCCGCGAATTGAGTATCCTCCTCCGGAAAGGCCTCTGGGCCAGACAGATCACAGTTGGTGCACTCAGCAGCGTTGACGGTGGGAGCGCGTTTGCAGGGCGCGCACATGCGCGCCCCGCGGCCGCGGGGCGGGGCGAAGGGGCCCCCGCGAGCGGCCGCGTAGGGTTCGGGGCGCAGCCCCGTCTAGACATGATCCGCTACAGTGCCGACTGGGTCCTGCCGATCACCGGCCCGCCACTGCGCTGTGGCCGCGTCGACGTGGATGACGGGCGCGTGGTCGAGGTGGGCACCCGCGACGCCGTCGCGCCGACCGGCGCGACCGTGGTCGAGCTGGGGGCGACGGCGGTCCTGCCGGCGCTGGTCAACGCGCACACCCATCTGGAGCTGTCGGGGTTGCGGGGGACGGTGCCGCCCGCCGCGTCGCT
>JADFPE010000022.1 GCA_022562495.1 Acidobacteriota bacterium | reverse complement strand
GGGATGAGTCCACGCTGACGCGCAGGGAATTACGCCGGCGGTTGCGGGCGGTGCCTCGGCAGGACGACGGCCGCGTGCGCGTGACCGCCAGTCGGTATCTCGCCGGGCGGCCCATCGGTCCGTTCCGCTACTACGGAACCCGCAGCGACGATCCGAACGACGTCATCCCGCACGAGAACCGGCGGGAGCTGCGGGGCCTGCGGTTGTTCGCGGCCTGGACCAACCACGACGACACGCGTGCCCACAACACCCAGGACAGCTGGGTGGAGGAGGACGGAGGCCACTATATCCGCCATCATCTGCTCGACTTCGGGTCGACCTTCGGGAGCGGCAGCGTGGACCTGCAGCTCCCCAACCTCGGCTTTCACTACTGGCTCGATATGGACGAGGTGAGGCGGAACCTGGTCACGTTCGGGCTGCGCACGCCCAAGTACCGCAAGGTACGCTGGCCGAACTTTCCGGAATACGAGTCGGTCGGACGTTGGGAGTCAGAATCGTTCGAGCCACAGGAGTGGAAGAACGACTATCCGAATCCGGCGTTCGTCCGGATGACCGACCGCGACGCGTTCTGGGCGGCCAAGATCATCATGCGGTTTACATCGGAGGAGCTGCTGGCCATCGTCGAGACCGGTCAGCTGAGCGACCCCGAACAGGAGCGCTACTTCCACCAGGTGCTGGTCGAGCGGCAGCACAAGAGCGCCCGGTACTACATGAACCGGATGAACCCGCTCGACGAGTTCCAGGTCACCGATGAGGGTCTGCGGTTCGCGAACCTCTCGGAGCGGTACGGCTTTGCCGAGGCGGGGACGCGTTACGAGATGTCCTGGTCGGTCTATGACAACAACACGGACACCGTTCGGGCGCTGACCGACACCGTCACCCGGACCGACGCGCTGCTGCCGCTCCCGGCAATCACCGTGCCTACCGGCGACACCTATCTGATGGCGGAGATCCGGTCGCGTCACGACGCCTTTCCGGCCTGGAATCAGCCGGTGCGGGTCTACCTGCGCCCGGACGGCGGGACGTTCGATGTCGTCGGCATCGAACGATAGGAAGGCTGGCGAAGGCCTTCGGCATCTCCCTCTTCCTCTGGGAGAGGGCCGGGGTGAGGGCCAAGGGTATCTCTGCAGGGAAGGCCGGCTTCCCCGTCTCCCGGGAGCGCACGCCCTACGACAGCGGCTGGAGCTGGTTGACGACCCGCAGGACCCCCTGCGTGTGACGGACGATCTGCTCCATCTCACGCCGCTCGATCTCCCCCTGCACGTACCCGATGAGGGTGACGACGCTCCTCTCGACGATAATGTGGAACGGAGGGTTGGCCTGCGTGCTGAACCGCTGGAAGTGGCTGCTCCTGAAGATCGCACGCGCGATGACCCGCCGCAGGTTTCTGTCCCCGGATGACGGCGTCATCGTCTCGATCTGGTTCTGGACGTCCTGCACGCCGGGGATCTTCGCGACCCGCTCGAAGAGCTCGCCTGCTTTGTCCCGATCCGGTGTGACCTTGCCGATCAACGTGACCACCCCATCGTTGATCCGGCCGTCGAGATAGTCGAAGACCGTGTAGTACGGGTATCGCTGCATCGCCTTGCCGACCGCATTGGCCAGCGCCTGGTCGCTCTCGGCCGGTGGGATCTCGATCTCGGTGACAACCGTCTCGACCCCGTCCACCTCGAGCACCCGCCTGATGGCCTCGCTCTTGGACCAGAAGGTCTCGAGCTCGCCGGTCAGGGTGACCTCGCTCCCGGCGACCGTCACGTCGAGCCCCCGGAGGTCGCGCTCGCCGCGGAGCTCCTCCCGTACCTCCCGTTCGATCCGGGTCGTGGTCTGCGCCGCTGCCGGTAGGACCGACGCGCCGAACGCGCACCCGACGAGCAGGGCGTATGCGGCCGCGGTTGTGTGACGTTGCATCGGTATCTCCTTAGTGGCCCCGGTCATAATTACGGTAGCATTCGGCTGGCGATGCATCCCGCCTGGACGGCGTTGCTCCGCGGTCACACATCCCCCAATGTGCTCCCTCGTCGCGCCTTGCCAGCCGGGCGTCTCGCCACCCTCGGTGCGTGACCGTAATTATGACCGGGACCACTCAGTGTTGTCGCGTCCTCTCCGTTTGTATCACATTTCGCTCCTCTGATCGGCGGCGATCTTGAAGGCCGGTCCTGAGTGTGTCGAAGGGCCGTGTTCCTGGTCGTGCCCGGAAGCCAGGGGCGGTCGGCAAGGACCTTCAGGCTCGCCCGAGTCGCCTACCGGACGCGTTTCCCGAACAGGGCGCTGAAGATCTGCTGCAGCAGAGCCGGGCGCTGTCCCAGCAGGTCGAACAGGTCGTCGCGGTCGATGCGTAACGCCGCACCACTTTCCGCAACCGTCAGTCGCCGCGGTCCGGCGGCACCGTCGACCGTACCGGCCAGCGCCTCGTGCATCCCGACAACGTCTCCCGGTTCGGCCCGCAGCGCGTGTACGGACCCATCGGGCGCCTCGAGCAGCAACACCCCCGAGAGGACGACACAGACCACAGGGGGGTCGGCCTCGCCGGAGAGCACCGCGCCCGCCACGAGCTCGACCTGGTGCGCGATCGCCGCGAGGTGTCGCATTTCCGTGGCGCTGACCCTCGAGAAGACCGGGATCCGCTGCAACGCCAGCACCTTCTGGATCGGGGTGAGCTGGCCGGCGGCCAGCCGGGCCAGCTCCTCCCCCGCGTCGCCCTTGATGACCGACCGCTCCCCGCTCTTCGGGGCGCGTCCGGCCAAGGTGCGGAAGAATCCTTGAACCAGGTCGGTGTTGTCGGCGAGCAGCGTACGCATCTCGTCGGAGCTCAGACGCAGCGAGACACAGGGCTCGAGCGTTTTTATCGTATGCGACAGCAGATTGCCGTTGAGCAGTTCCTCGAACCCGAGCGTCGCCGGCGGCGTGATCTCGAGTGGGTTCGTCTGGCGCGAGGTCGCCACCACACGGCCGTCGAGCAGCAGGTAGAGGTTGTCCGGCACAGCGCCCTCGTGCAACAGGGTCGTGGCCGTCTCGTGCCGGACCTGATGGCCCGTACCGACAATCCGGAACAGCTCGTCGATCCCGACAGACGCGAACATCGGCAGGCCACGCAGCCGGCCCACGAGCGCCGCGGCCGGCAGCGGCTCCAGCCACAGCTCGCGGCGGCGGTCGGCGGTCAACCGTCGTGATGCCAGCGTCCACGAGGCCGCCTCGAACACGTACCAGTCCTTCGGGTCCCGATGGGCGAGCACGAACTCGACGTCGTCCGTCAGGTCCCAGAGCTCTTTTTCCCGCACGAGATCGATCGCGGCGGCGGCCACCACCTGGTCGTCGTCGTTGATCAGCTGGAGCATCGTCTCCTCGACGTCACGCGGCCGGGTCTTGAGCAGCACGTTGCCCCGGCGCACCTTCTCGTCGAGCGGCATCTCCTCGAGCACCGGCATCAACCGGCTGCGGAGCTGACTGGCCAGGATGTTGTCCAGATACTCGAAGGCGCTGGACCGAGCCCGAGCGTCGCCGTGCTCGATCGCCCACCGCGCCGCGGTGATGTCCTTCCATGGATAGAGAATCCCGAGGAGACGGTAGATCCGGTCGACGCTGCGACCCAGCTTCTGGTCGAGGGTGAGGGCCAGGACCGAATCGGTCGGGAGCCGGGCCCGGACGAACAGGTTGTGATGGAGGCTCAGCCAGTTGAAGTAGCCGCGCCCCTCCTTCAGGGTCCGCGCCTCGATCGGCTCCGCCTCGAACGTCAGGTCCGGGCTGTCCCGGCGGAGCTTCTCGATGGCCGACAGGACCTTGTATCGGAGGAAGCCGTCAGGCTCGGCCATCCCGGCGATCAGGATGTCCATCGACGCCTGACACGGCACACGCGCCAGCGTCGCCGGGATGTGCCGCCGGACCCAGATGTCTTCCTGGCGGTCCCGGAGGAAGTGACCGAGCATCTCGACCACCGGTTCGCCGTAGCCGACCAGTGTCTCGCGCGCGCCGCTCTTCAGCTGCCGGTTGCCAAGCAGCGAGATGAGCGTCGGTGCGAACAGGTTGTCGGTCGACGGCAACGCGCGCACGCTGCGCATCGCTTCGGCGGCGACCGTCGGGTCGCCATCGTGCAGCAGCGGGATCAGCAGATGACGGCAGTCGGCGCCGCCCACGTTCCGGATCGCGGCGGCCAGATCCCGCCGTACCTGCGGGTCGCTTTCCTCGGCGGCGGCGGCCAGCGACGAGAGGGCGCGGTCGGCCGTCTCCTCGTCTTCCCGACGACCGCTCTGTGACAGCGCCACCGCGGCGGTTGCCACGATCCGCGGGTCGTTGTCCGAGAGCAGGGTGCGCGCGAGCGCCGTCGCGTCCTCGTCCCGGATGCTGGCGAGCGCACCGATGGCGGCGGCTCGGACGTCCGGGTTCTCGTCCTTGATCATCCCCTGGATGGCCGGCGCCCACCGCTGGGCAATCTCGGACCGGGCCGAACCCAGCGCCGCGAGGGCGCGCGCGCGGACGGCGGCGGACTCGTGGTGCAGCAGCAACGGCGTCACGAGGTTGCGCTTGTCGAGCGACTCGAGGATATCGATGGCGTACAGAACCCGATGTTCGTCTGGGTGCGCGAGCTCTTCGACGAGGGTCTCGACCGTCGCCAAATCGGCGACGTTGAGACTGACCTGATCCGCCTGCACTTGACGAGTCTCGAGGCTTCGTCTGAACGAACTGAGGTACTCGCGCTTGGCTCGAATCGCCATGAAGATCCACACGACGACCAGCGTGAGGGTGACGAACGTCAGCTGCTGCCAGTGGATACCGAGGCCCCATGGCTGAATCAAGACAAGCAGCACCAGAGCCGCGAGACCCTTGGCGAAGCGGTCCACCGTCACATCGAGGAACTGCTTGGCGCGATACTTCACCTCTGACGGCAACGGGAGGAACAAGATCTCTCGCGTGGTCTTGTCGACCGTGTAGCGCAACGAGCGATCGAGCACAGAGGCGAACGCCGGCGCTCCGAGCACGCCGAAGACCAGAATGACCCCGCCGCTGAGCGTGAGGCTCACAGGGAGAATGAGCAGGGCGAACCCGATGCCGAGGTAGCGATGGATGCGGCTCGTCAGCCAGACTTGGATGATGAACCCCGTCAGTGAGAGATAGAATCTCACCCCAGCGAGGAAGCGAGCCATCGAGTCACCTTCTACGATGAACTCCTCGGTGGCCATGATCAGCTGCTGGTCGAGGATCTTTGCGCCCACCGCCGCAAAGCTGATCAGCACAGCGATAATCTGTAACTGTTTGGAACGCCGGAGTAGTTGAATGGCTTCTCCGAACCCGACACCTTCCTTCCTCCTAGAGACCTTGGCGGCATCGCGTCCCTCTGCCTTCTGCCTCTGCGCGATCGTGGCAACCAAGAAGGCACAGACGACGAGAACACCCGCACTGACGAGCAGCAATCTGTTGGTACCAACGGTTTCGGCAATGCGAAATGTGAGGCCCGATCCGGCCATCCCGCCGAGGCTGGCCCCGCCTCCGATGAACCCAAACATCCGCTTCGCTTGCCTGGGATCGTAGACCGTGTTGGCGAGCAACCAGAACTGGCTGATGAGCAGGATTCCCAGGATTAAGCCCAGCAAGTAGAAAGCCACGGCGACCCAACTCTGTCCGGTCCGGAACAGCACCCAGAACACCACGAGCAGACCAGCCATGGCCATCTGTGCGGCAGGGATGATCCAGCGCTGGGGCACGAGGGCGGTGGCTCGCGTGTAGCCCAGCATGATCAGGCCAATCAGGAATCCGGCAAACAGATCCACGACGGGGAGATTAATCGCTCCCAGATTGCTGATGAACTGCGATCGGGTGATCGGCTGGACGATGTTGTAGGCCGTCATGGCGAGGAAAGAGTAGGCGAACATGAGCAGCATGTTCGCAGTCTCTTCCCGTCGAACCTCGACGATCGGTGACAACAATCGGTGGAGGAAGGCCATGCGAACCCACAGACTAGTAGCACGGAGCGGTTGAAGTCCAGCGCGACCGGCCCCGGCGGGCCGTCTGGGGCCACCACTGCAGTAGACTGGGGGTGCCGCGTCCGAGGGCGTTGCGACGCGGTCAGACTCCCAACGCGTGACCCCCTGGACCGCTCGACTCAGACGTCTACTGGACATCCGGCCGGGCGAGGCGGCACCCGCCCTGCTCGTGGCGCTCTATCTCGCCACCGTCGTCGCCGCGTTCGTGCTGGCGAAGGCGATCCGCAACGGCCTGTTTCTCGAGGAGCACGGGCCGTTTCGCCTCGTGTATGTCTACGCCGCCGTGCCGGTGGTGGTCACGATCCTTGTGCCGCTCCACGCCCGTCTCGCGTCCGGACGGGGACGTCGCGCCGTCCACATCGGGACCCTCGTCTGCTTCAGCCTCACCTTCGTCGGGTTCTGGTATGCCTTCAGGTTTCGGCCGTCCTCGCTGCTCCCCGCCTACTTCTACGTCTGGGTGAACTGCTACGGCGTCATCGCGCCGGTGCAGATCTGGACTCTCGCCAGCTCGGTGTTCGACACGCGTCAGGCGCGCCGGTTGTTCGGCTTCATCGCGGGTGGTGCGTCGCTGGGAGCGATTGTCGGGGGGTTGCTCGCCTGGGTCCTGGTCTTCGTGGCGGGCAGAGCGGAGGACGTCATCCTCGTGGTGGTCGGGTTGATCGCCGCCGCGGTGGGGCTCGTCCATCTCACCTGGCGGGTCATCCCGGCCGAGCCGCCCGTCGTCGAGACCACCGCGGGAACGACGGTCCGGGCGTCGCTCGACACCGTCCGTCGCCACCCCTACCTGGGTCGTCTCGCCCTGCTCGTCTTCCTCGTGGCGATCGCCACACAGTGGACCGAGTTCCAGGTCGGCCTGGTCGCGGACCGGGCGCTGGGGGGCAACGCCGAACGGTTGGCCGTGTTCTATGGCCAGCTCAATTTCACACTCGGGCTCGTGGCGTTCCTGCTCCAGTTCGCCACCGGGCCGACCTTGCGGCGGTTCGGTGTCGGTCTCGGCATCCTGTGTCTGCCGCTCGCCATCGGTGCCGGGTCTGTGTTGATCCTGGTGTTCCCGACGATCGTGTCGGTCGTCGTCACGAAGGGACTCGACCAGAGCCTACGCTTTTCGATCGACAAGGCGAGCTACGAGCTGTTGTATGTCCCGATCGACGCGCAGCTGCGGTCGAGGGTCAAGGCGACGATCGATGTCATCGTCAGTCGGGCGGCGGACCTGGCCGGCGCGGTCCTGCTGTTTCTCGTCACCCGTGCGTTTCTTGCCGCCGGCGCGGGGTTCGAGTTGCGAGGCACGGCGGCCGTTATCCTGGTGGTCATCGCTGCCTGGCTGACGGTCGCCGTCTCGGTGCGTCGGGGCTATGTCGGTGCGGTCGAGGATCGGATCCGCGAGCATCGTCTGGATACCGAACGGGTCGCCGGGCTGCCCTCAGAACGGCTGACGACTGAGCTGGTGACTGCCAGGCTCCACGCGGACGACCCTCGAGAGGTGATCTACGCGCTCGACCTGATCGCCCTGCAGGCGATCTCCGGGCACCGCACGCACCCATCGGTCCGGTTTCTGCTGGAGCACTCCCTGCCCGAGGTCCGGTGCAAGGTGCTGTCGGTGCTGCGCGCCGGTGAGGATGCCTCCGCACTGCCGCTGGTTGAGCCCTTGCTGCGTGATCCGGATCTGGACGTGCGGACCGAAGCGCTGTTGTTCGTCACCCGGCACGGTCAGATCGACCCGCTGACGCGGGTCGAGGAGCTGGGCGACTTCCGCGATTTCTCGATACGGGCCGGTGTGGTCGCGTTTCTGGCCCGACCCTCCGACGCGGAGAACCTGGATGTCGCGCGCACCATGCTCGACGCGATGGTCGACGAGGTCGGCGCCGCGCGCCGGCGCACGCGTCTGGAGGCGGCGCGGCTGATCGGGGTGCTACCACATCAGTTCGGCCCACAGCTCTCGCGGTTGCTCGGTGACGAGGATCCGGAGGTTGTCCGCGCCGCGCTCCGCGCGGTGGGCCGTCTGGGCGCGCTGCAATCGGTCGATCTCGTGCTGGACCGTCTCGGTGACGCGCGTTTCACCAGCCACGCGAGCGCCGTGCTGGTCGGCTGGGGCGATCGGATCGTCGACACACTGGGGAGCCGGCTCGCGGCGAGCCGGACACCGGTAGACATACGGCGACAGATTCCCGGCGCATTGCTGCAGATCGGTAACGCCGCGGCGCAACGGGCGCTCGTCGCCGGTCTCATGAGCCCGGACCCGGCGTTGCGCCACGAGATCGTGGTCTCCTTGAACAAGCTGCGTGTCCAGCATCCCGATGTCGCCATCGACACACAGGCGGTCGAGTTGGTGCTGGCCGCCGAGGTGGTGGGACACTATCGCTCGTATCAGGTGCTGGTCACGCTGGACGGCAGGAGTGACGGTGATGATGCGGCGATGCACGGTCTGCGGCGAGCCATCGATGGGGAGCGGGAGCGGATCTTCCGGCTGCTCGCCTTGCTGCTTCCGACACACGACCTGCATAGCGCTCACGACGGGTTGCTGTCTGCCGACCCGGCGGTCCGCGCCAACGCCGTGGAATTTCTCGACAACGTGCTCGAGCCGCCGCAGTTGCGCCAGCAGATCCTGCCGCTCTTCGACGACCAGGTGACGACGGCGCAACGCGCGGCCCTGGCCGGCGGCGTCGTCGGTGCGACCATGAACACACCTGAGGAAGCGGTCAGGACGCTGCTTGCCAGCGACGACTCGTGGATGCGCTCCTGCGGGCTGTTCGCCATCGGCACCCTGCAGCTCCGGGCGCTCGAGTCGGAGCTCGACCGGGCGCTCGCCGGTGCCGACCCGCTCGAGCGCGATGCGGCCCGCGTCGCGAAGACACATCTGGCACCCGCCGCCGCCGACCCGGACCGACCGACCGACGAAGCGGACCGCTGGATGGGCGGGACCGCCGGGGTGGGGTAGGGGGCGTGTGCTCGAAGGAGTCAGAAGTCAGGAGTCAGAAGGAAGTGGACGAAGCGATATGAGGCCGAAAGACCCGACGGCCTCATGCACATCCACATCAGTTAGGAAGACGGGATCGGCCGCCTATGGTGGTGTGCTACCGGTCTCGAGAAACCATGTCCTAGCGAGTGGATCGGTCTTGAAAAACTTGAGCAGCATGTTGGCCACCTTGGCTTCGCCCGACGAATTCGGATGGGTCCCGTCCGATTCAAAGTCTTCCTGCTCCCAGATGAGGCCGTCCTCTCGGGGCGTGAGGCCATCCGCCCACATGTAAGGACTCCACAGGAGGAGCGGCGACAGCACAGGACCTTGCTCGGGATCATAGTTGAGCTCCGGGTGGCCCCTGATCTGGTCCAGGATGAGCCACCGATTGGCGAAGGCCGTCTCGTAGGCGTGCGGTTCGGTGTGGATCGAGATGGTGGCGTAGCCTCCGTATATGCGGCTCGAGAGGTAGGCGATCCGCAGATTCGGAAAGCGCTTTCTCAGGACCTTCATGATCCCGACCAGGTGGCTATAAAGTATCCTTGCTTCCACAGGAAAGGGGTCGATGGGACCCGCCGTCACCTGCTTGACCCAAGCCACCTGAACCTGAAGGGCCGACGCTCCGGCCTCTGTCAGGCGTTGGTCGACAATCTGCCAGTACGGAGCCGAGTCATAGGCGGTGATGCCGGCACTCTGACCGCCGAAGGCCCCGTCCACCAGGAGTACATGCGCCGCCTTGTCAGGGTCCTCGTCGGCGACCTTCTTGAACGCCGAGAACTCCTCTGTAGTATTTGATACGCCAATGGACAACAGGACGACCGTGCCGTCTGGAGATTCTCGCCCCTGGTCGTCGAGGGGGCGGATGCGGGCGAGCTCTCTCAACGCGGCCGCTCGGTGGGCCTCGGGAGGATCGTTCCGGCCGTTGCCGTAGAGTCCGCCGCTTTCACCCTGGTATGTCCCGCTTCCCAGCTCCGAGAGCGGCGCCAAACCGATTCGGGGTCCCTTGCTGAACAGTTCGGCACCGTGGGGGCGAGTCAGGCGTGCATACCGCAGGGCCAGAGCCGTGCCCTCCGCCGTCCCCACCGAGCGCGTGGTCGCGCCAAAGGCGTCCACGTTATAGATATTGAACTTCCGGAATAATTGGCGGTATAGACGGATCAACTCCCAATCGATGTCTTCGGGTCTCTGCCAGCTGGCTTCGCCTTCCGTAGTAGGCTCCTGGCCAAAGACAGAGCAGGGGGACGGTGAGAATGGACGCGATCAGGAGTAGGCCGGGGACGCTGAGTTTAAGCATGGCGAACTCCCTCTGGCGTGTAATCATGATGCTCTCGTGTATCTAGTGTCGCTGACCTGTTAACCGTGTAACCAGCACAGCCAGCACCAGCCCATGTGCAGTCGGCCTAACGTTCACGAATGAGCCGCGCGCGCAGAGATCTCATCGCGCGTCGGCTCCATTCGGTTGTTAGCTTGTTGATCAGGCTGCGAAGGGAATAATCTTCAGTTCGACCGACGTATCGACCTTGGCCAACAGTTCATCAACCTTGGCCATGGTGACATCATCGATTAGGTACTCAGGACAGCCTTCGCACTGCACGACGGGCAGATCCTTGAAGATCACGATGGTCCGATCACTCACCTTGAGCGGCAGATCCGTTGTGCTTGCACGAAGGGCCTTTCCGCACACATGGCACTTCATCGTCCTCTCCTCGTTCTCAGGTCAGCTTCCCACTCGTTCGGACTCGGCCGATACGCGGTGACAACTCGAACGTTGTCTGATTGTACGTCCGTGGCAAACAAAACGTGGACACCCTCATCTCTTCTCGTCGCCAGAACCAGATAGCTCGGCAGGTACTTGTCATCCGGATAGGCCTCGACCAACTCGTACGTGTCGACCGATCCGTATATGTCGCGCCGCGGTATGTGACGCCCGGCAAGTCGCATGTTCACGTGGTACGTCCAATACACTTTTCGTTCCCGAATGCACCGCTTGATGAAATCGACCGGGTGATCCGGGACTCTTCGATCTGCCGACATCACGTCACAATCTTCGTAGTTCGGTGTTCTTCCGTCAGGCTAACGTTGTATAGCCCGCCAGCGCCAATTCGCGGCACCCGTGCGCGAAACGCCGCGGTCCTCGCGAGGATACTATGTCGTGTGTGGAATTCTGACCGGGCGGCAAGTGGTCAGTCAAGTGCAATCGGTACTTATGTTTACTGGATTTCGACGTTCTATTACGTGTGGATTGGCGCTGGCGCGATAGCCACAGGATTCCGTGGATATGTTGCGTGCGCCATTTGCGCGGATCAGCCTCAACGCATGGTTCCCGTCGGCGATGGCGAGGCGAAACGAGGCAATGGGTACCGGTGGCCGCCCGAAGGCTGCGCCGCCGCACGCACCTGGTTACGTGTCACATCGACCAACCGAACACCACGGCTCCGGGTCAACAACGCCTCACAGCGCTCGGCCAGCTGGCGGTGGCCGTCTCGATACGGCACGACCAGCAGTTCCAGCACTGTCACAGCCGAGGGCACGAGCTGGCGTCGTCCCTGATCCGCCTGTTGGAACAGCGGCGTGTCGACGACGGCGCAGGCACCACCGAAGGTCAGCTGCGTCGTCGATCGCGGCGCGTGCCGCCGGGTCATGGACGGTCGCAGCGTGGCGCCAGGCTCTGCATCGACGTGACGTTGAGGCTGTCGCTGGCCCCGACGGGACTGTCGCCGGTTGTGCGGATGAGCAGCCCCTTGGTCTCGACCGTGTGCCCGACGTAGGCCTCGGGGCTCGGGAAGACATACATCAGCTGGAACGCGCGGTCCCCCAGGGGTATCGCCTGGACCTCGGTCAGCTCGTCGCCGGCCGAGGGCTCAGGGTCGGCGGTCCGCACCTCCGCGCTGGCGTCGGCGAGCCGCCACCCGTCGGCCGCGCTTCCCCTCAGGCAGCCCACGACCTGCACCAGGGCAAAGTTCGGCACCACACCCGGGCCCTCCTCCCCCTCGACGCGGACGCCGGTCAGGAGCCCGGTGGACAGCTCGTCTCCGCCGGCGGGAAATCCGTTCCGTTCGAGCACGTAGCTGATGATGTCGACGTACGCGTCTTCGGCGAGACTCTCCGACCCGCCGGGCGGCATCGACTGCATCCGCTCGAACAGGCTGTCGAGCGTGAGCCCGGTCCAGTCGCGAAGGAACACGTCCCCGGTCAACGACCGCCCGGCGCCGCCGGCGAGGTCGACCCCATGGCACCGCTGACAGCTGGCTTCGTACTGCTCACGGCCACGCGCCGCCTGGTCCGTCGTGAACACGCCGTCCTTGACGGTCCGCTCCTGGGTCGTCGCCGCAGCGGTCGCCGTCTGGTGCGCGTCTGGCTGGAAGGCCATGACGAGCATCACGGCGAGGGCGATCGCCGCGGTCACACCGATGTCTCTGTGCCTACGCATGTGCTCCTCGTCACAACCGATGGAATCACGGGATTCTCGGTGACGTTCACCATCAGTGCAACATCCTTGGCGCCTCCAACGACCATCTCGGTCTGGAATCATGGATACTGAAATACTGCTATACTGAAATCATGCGGAGAAAGGTCACCATCAATGCTCGAGGCGTGATCACGATCCCGGCAGCCTTCCGTCAGGCGTTCGGACTCGAGCCGCACGACGAGTTAATCCTCGAGGACACCGAACACGGCATCCTGCTGCGGCCTGCGGTCAGCGTCCCGATCGAGATCTACACCGAAGACCGCGTAGCGGAGTTCTCGAGCGACGAGGAGGCAATCGGCGAACGCTTGGGCAAGGCCGAGTAGCCCGGTATGCGGGCGTTCCTCGATGCCAACGTCCTCTTCTCGGCCAGCAACGCCGGCAGCAACATCGCGCGACTGATCGCGCTGCTCACGGAGCGGGAAACCGGTGTCACAAGCGACGTTGCGGTGGCAGAGGCCGGGAGAAATCTCGCTCTCAAGCGCGCGGCGTGGCGGCCGGCACTCGAGAGTCTACTCGCGGACCTGGAGATCGTGCCGTCCGCACGCTTCGACCTCCCGGTCTCGCTCGACACGGCTGACGCCTCGCTGCTCTGCGCCGCCATCCGGAGCCGATGCGCCTACTTCGTGACCGGCGACAAGCGCGACGTCGGTCACCTCTACAATCAGACCGTCCAAGGCGTCGAGGTCATCTCGTTGCTGCGTCTGGCAGATGTTCTCTCGTCAGGGAGCTGCCAGGGGGAGAGGGAGAAACCGGAACGCCCGATTCACCGACCTACTGGAGCCCAAAGCCCAAAGCCGTAGAAATTCCTTCTATCCCTGCTACAGCCCCGACAACCGCCCAGCGCCTTGCGCGATGGACAGGTTCGTGAGCGGGCCGGTGCTGTCGCCCATCCGCTCCACCGGCACGCCGAGCTTGTCGAGCAATGTGACGTGCAGGTTCGCCAGCGGTGTCCGATCGCGATCCGGGTACACCAGATGCCGCCCGCCCGCGAGCTGACCGGCGCCCCCGCCCAGCAGCAGGATCGGGAGGTTGTAGGGCGAGTGAGAATTGCTGTCGCTCATGCCGGCGCCATACATGAGGATCATGTGGTCCAGCAGCGACCCGTCACCATCTGGTGTCGACCGCAGCTTCTCGACGAACGACGCGAACAGCGTGACGTGATACGTGTTGATCTTGGTCAGCTTCGCGAGCGCTTCGGTCACGCCGCGGTGATGCGAGAGCGGATGATGGGCATCCGGCACGTCGATCTCCGGATAGGTGCGACCGCTCAACTCGTGGCCGCTCATGAAGCTGGTGACCCGTGTGCGATCGGTCTGGTGCGCCAGCAGCTGCAGGTCGTACATGAGGCTCGCATGCTCGGCAAAGCTGGCCGGGACGCCCATCGGACGCGCCAGCAGCGGCACCTCCCGTGCGCCCTGTGCTTCGGCGATCTCGATGCGACGCTCGACATCACGAACCGCGTCGAGATACGCGCCGAGCTTGAGGCGGTCACTCGGCCCGAGACTGCGCTGCAGCCGCGCCACGTCCTCACTGACCGAGTCGAGAATGCTGCGTTGCTCGCGCATGCGCGCCTGCCGCGCCACCGGGTCCGTCGTCTCGGTGTCGCCGAACAGCCGCTCGAAGACCGCCCGCGGGTTGTGCTCCATCGGCAACGGTGTCGAGGCGCTGCTCCAGGAGATCGTGTACGAGAAGGCGCAGCTGAACCCGCCGCTGTCGCATGAGCCGGCAAAGTTGGCGCCTTCCAGCCCGAGCTCGAGCGACGCCAGCGGCGTGTGCCGTCCCAGCTCTCTGGCCGCGATCTGGTCCATCGAGATCGCCTGGGGGTTCCACGCGCCCGGGTGCACGTCGGTCAGGAAGCGCGTCGCCGCGCGTGAATGCGTCCCGCCACGCACGCCGGGTGGGGGCGTGCAGTTGAGCCCAGACAACACCAGGAGCCGGTCGCGAAACGGCGCCAGCGGCTGCAGAATCGGCGTCAGCTCGAACGCGGCCCCCTCGGTGGCCGGCGTCCAGTTCTGCATGACCATCCCGTTCGGCACGTAGACCGCGGCGAAGCGCACCGTGGGGTTCGCGGCGGTGGTGCTCAGCGCGCTCAGCGCCGGCACCATCCCGTCCAGCAGCGGCAGAGCGAGGCTCGCGCCCAGTCCGCGGAGCACCGTCCGGCGCGGAATCGCCTTCTTGCCGATGATTCTGACCATGGTCATGATGCCGATCTCCCCGACGATTCTCCAACTGTAGTTTCCGTCTCAGCGGTTCGCAACATAATTTCCACCATCAGACCTGAGACGTGAGCGCCGAGACGGCACCCGGAGTGAAACACCCACAACCGGTCATGACGTTTGCGCACGGGTCTGCCTTCGTGATACAAGTCGTCTGAACGCTGGTCACCGGCGGAGGAACGAAGGAGACCCCCTGATGAGAATCGAGACGCGAGCGCGCGTGGTCGTCATGGTGTTGGCTGTGCTATCGGTGATCGCGGCTCCCAGCCGTGCGGCCAACGAGGCGGGGGTGACGTATTACAAGGACGTCCTGCCGGTCATCCAGGACAACTGCCAGAGCTGTCACCGGCCCGAGGGGCTGAACCTCGGTGGTGTCATCGCGCCGATGTCGTTCATGAGCTACGAGGAGACTCGACCCTGGGCCCGTGCGATCGCGCGAAAGGTGGAAGCGCACGAAATGCCGCCCTGGTTCGCCTCGGGACCGAAGGGCGTGTTCTCGAACGAGCGTGGTCTCACCGACGCTGAGATCGGCACCATCGTGAGCTGGGTCGACGCCGGCGCGCCGGCCGGGGACAAGGCCGACGCCCCGTCGCCGCGGCGCTTCGTCGAAGCCACGAGCGGCGGCTGGTCGCTGGGGACGCCCGACTTCGTCTTCCAGCTCGACGAGCCCTACTTCATCGACGACGACGTCTACGACCTCAACATCAGCTTCTTCAAGACCCTGACGGAGGCCGATCTTCCGGACGACGTCTGGGTGCGAGGCTGGGAGCTCAAGACCGGCGCCGACGGCGTCGCCCATCATATGTGCGCGTTCGTGCGGCCACCCAAACCGGACGACAAACCGATTGAGGAGGTCGCCGCAGAGGAGGGCGCCTCGGGCACCGGGCAGCTGCTGACCTGCATCGCCGAGGGGGCCGAGGCGGTCATGTTGCCGGACGGCTTCGGGCTGCGACTCGAAGCGGGCTCGACGATCACCTACAACATGCACTATCACAAGCGACCGGGCCCGGACACTGGCGTCTGGACGCAGCCCGAGATCGCCTTCTTCGTCGAAGAGCGGCCGGTGAAGTATCGAGTGACCAACGATTCGATCGGCAACACCGGGTTCGAGATTCCGCCCGGCCATGCCAACTACCGCGTCGGTATGTCGCGGACGCTGGAGCAAGACACGTACGTGCTGACGTACTGGCCGCACGCGCACCTGCGCGCCACGGCGTCGCGTTACACCGCGATCTATCCCGACGGCCGGGAGGAGCTGCTGCTCGACGTGCCGCAATACGACCAGGGCTGGCAGGAGACCTACAAGTACACGGAGCCGAAGCTGCTGCCCAAGGGTACCCGCATCGACATCAGCTTCTGGTATGACAACTCACCGGAGCGCGCTGCACGCTACGACTTCCGGTCGGATGAGTCGCCCGGGCACGGTCCGCGCACCGACGATGAAATGTCGCTGGGCTTCATCGGATACGCGGTCGAAATCGAGGCCGAGGAAAGTACGACCGACCAGCAGAACTAGCGAGGTTCCGCCTCGCTAGGCAGCTTTTCTCACAGCCCCGCTACGCGGGGGCTCGCCATGTGTCGTGACCGACTGTGTACACATTCTGAGAACCCGTCGGTACTGCTCGCTTCCCGTCGCGGCGAGTCCCGCGTGCGTATCGGACCGGGATTCGCCCGGTCCGCTCTCCTGATCGCCATGCGCTCCTGGCGACCCCATCTGATTGCGATCGGTTGCGTTGCCGTGCTGGCGACGCAGGTCGTCACTGTTGCGACGGTCGCGACTGCGGAGGCGGGGCAACCAGGCGACGACCCTGACGGCCTGATCAGATACGAGTTGACGCTGAGTGCCCGTCAGATCAGCGTGGCATACGAGCCCGCGTTGCGGGCAGACGACCCGGCACTCGCGGCGCTGCTGGCCTGGTCGCCCGGCGCTGCCCAGTCTGCGGTTCGCGTGGGTCGGTTGGAAGGGCACCGAGCGCTGAGCATCGGGACGCTCGCTCCGGATCTGGACGCGCCACGATCGCCCGGGCCGAGCCACGATCTCTGGCTGACCCGCACCGAAGACGGATGGGCACTCGACGCACGCCCTCCAATCCCGGATGACCCGGACGACCCGGATGACCCGGATGACCCGGATGACCCGGACGACCCGGACGACCCGGACGACCCGGATGACCCGGACGACCCGGACGATCCGGACGACCCGGATGAAAAAGATGCCGAGGAAACGGAGGAGGCCGACGACCGACCTCCGTCGCGTGTGCCAGGCCGCATTCCGCTGACACACCGGCCGCGGACCGAGTCGGCCGACATGCTGACGCTCACCCTGGTGCCGGACGGAGACGACAGCGGACAGCTCGAGCTGCAGTGGGGCAGGAACTACTGGACGACCGACTTCGAGTTCGTGACCCTGCCGAGACGGCCGACGCCGGAACGCACCTCCAACGTCGGTCGGGCGAGCAGTCTGACCCGCGACTCGGACACCAGCGCTCGCTACCGAGCCGCCATGCTCGGCGCCCGGAACGAGACGGCGCTCGTGACCCCCGACGGGGCACACATCCAGGTGCTGTTCCAGAAAGAGCTCGGGACCGACGGCGACGACTACCTCGCGCTCGCGTCGACCGTGGCAGACGGCGGTCTCGTCCAGCTGACCCGGGGGGCGGTCATCCGGCTCAGAACCGAGGTCCCGCTGCGGTTTGCAGACACCCTGCTGCCGACCGGCAATCTGGCGCCCGACTTCCCCGGTGCCTATGGACTCTGGCTGAAGAAGGCCGGCATCGACTGGCGGCTGGTTTTCAACAACGAGCCAGATTCGTGGGGCAGCCAGCACGACCCTGCATTCGACGCCGCCGAAATCGCCTTGTCCCACGTACAGGGCGACTCCTCTGATGAGCAACCGCTCGCCGTCTATCTCGCGCCTCGAGACGACGGTCAGATTGGGATCGTCATCCAGTGGGGCGATCACGTCTGGGCGGCCGACTTCAGCGTGGCGCAGTGAGATCGCCCGTGCTCCGGGCATGGTCAGGGTGAAGTCGCAGCTGGCAGCGTCGGACGACGAACAGCCACGCGCCCCGCTACCACCCGTACCAGGTCCCGCCCGAGATGCTCAGTCACATGGTGGTGGCTCGACGATCGCTGTAGCGTGACCTGTCGAGACACTGCGGATCTGCTCGTGTCAGGTTCATCGCGGGAGGCAGTGCAGCGGGTCACGGCCCGAGACCTCCACGTGACCGTCGACGCGTTGGTGCGCACGGCACACGCGACGCGAGCGCGCCCGAAGACAGTGCCCGCGCAACGGCGGTGTTCGAGGGAAGGGTGGGAGATGGGGCACTCCCTACAGCAGGCCGCTGCATGCGGACCACCGTCTGTGGTGCCAGCGAGGGCCAGCTCACGAACAACTTCGCATTTCTGGCCGCCGAGCCATCCCGTCTGGCGGCGTTGCTGGCGTGGTCTCGACCGGACCGTTAGCGGCTGCGCGCCTCCTCGACACGGGCACCACCGAGCGCGTTCGGGACCGAGTAGTTCCCCTCGTGACAGGCATACTCGAACTGCGTGTAGCCGTCGTCCCGGTTGAACGGGAAGGCTGCGGACCACGGCGCGGTGTAGGTCTTGGCATCCTCCATCCGCACCGTGTAGCGTAGCGTGTCCGGACCGACGACGGTGAACCGCTCGACGATCCGCTGCGCTTCGGACTGACGCGACCGCGTGCCGGCCGAGGGCCCTCGCATGTTCCTGACCGCACGAAAGTTGGTCGATTCGACGATCAGCGTGTTCCCGTCCCAGTGCCCGCGAGGGTCGCCTTCCCATTGGCGGATAGTCTCGTCGAGGTGGGGCGTCGTGTCGATCGGAATGACCCGCACGTTGTGGATCATCTCGCTGTGAATGACGACGTAGCCGGGCGGTTGCAGGATGAGCGTGCCGTTGTTGTATTCGGTCGGCATCATCATGCCGAGCACGCCACGGGAGATGCAGCGGTCACCCGATTCCATGTGCTCTGCCGCGTCGTGCAGCTCCGCCATGTTCATCGCGATCTCTTCCCGCGCGCTCGCCGTGCGTGCCGGGATGCGGCCGCTGGCCGGCTCGACGATCAGCGCGGGCGCACCGATGTCGACCGGCGTCTCCCAGTACCAGTCGAACCAGTAAAACCCGTAGCCGCCGACGCCGCCTGCATTGTTCTCGAACCCCTTCCACTCGGACGCCGCGATGCGGCCGCGCGCCCGTGCCTCGGCCCGCGCCTGGAGCTCGTCCGCCGAGACGTCATCCCGCCCGGCCAGCTCCTCGGGGAGCTCGAGCGGCGTGAACATCGCATTCGAGTTGTTCCACATGCCGGTGATATTCGGCTGCCCGTCGGCCAGACGCTCGGGCGTCCAGGTCTCGGACGCCTCGGCCGCGGATCGGTTCTGCGCGAGGGACGGCGCCGCAAGGCTGAGCGCGAGCGCGCCAACGCAAGCGACCGGTGCAACATGTGAACGAATCATCGCGTGTCTCTCCTCTGATTCTTGGGGCGGAGGGCTGGAACCCGAAGCCGGGTGGGGTCGGCTGTGTGGCGCAGGCCTTCAGGCCTGCGAGGCACGGCTGACGCCTTGCCCCGCGCACGGATGTCTGCCACTCACCGCACGATCACCGTCACGTCGATCGGAGTGGTCTTGATCGAGTCGTCGGCGTAGCCCCGCAGCACGTGGGTGCCACGTTCACTGAAGCGCACCGTCGTCACCACCTCGCCGCCGCGACCACCCTCGACGGCGAGGCTCATCGGGTCGAAGGTGACGGCCCCCGGCCCCCGGTAGTGCACCCACGTCACGGCGAGGCCGGTTTCACCGGCGACGCGTGCGTTGACCACCGCCTGGTTGGTGGGGTGAGGCCGCCGCGCCCTCCGCTCGCGGGCGGCGGCCCGCCGCGCGGCCGCCTGCGGGTCGTCGTCATCATCAGCGGCCTCGTCGCGGCGCGGGCGCGGCCCGGGAATCCCATCATCGCTGACGACCGCCGTGAACGTCAGCGTGTCCGGGAGCGTGAGGGTCAGGTTGGTCCCACCGGGCAGGGTGATTCTCGGATGCTGATTGTCGGCCGGCGCCCCCCTGCTCCCCATGCCGCGGTTGTTCCGTATCACGCCGTCATCGATTTCCCAGCTGGGCCAGAGCGACCCGAACGCCTGGTCGGTGCGACCGTTGGCGGTGAGCGTCCAGACCAGGTCCTTGTCACCCCAATCGGCTGGCACCGGCACCCTGAACACGAACTGCTGACGACGTGTGTAGAAGCGCGTCGGCTGGCCGCGATCGGCCGGGCCCGGCTTGAACGCGTTGTTCGGGCCGATCGGCGCGTGCGGCATCTCCTCATAGTTTCGGTTCATGTACCCGAACACCATGGTGAAGGTGCCGTCCGGATTCCGCTCCCACCCTTCGAACACCGGAGCAACGTTCTGCCCCCGGTCGTAGCGGATCTGCGCGCTCGCCTCGGTCGCCATGGTGACCATGACCAGCACCAGGAGCGGCGCCAGCGCACAGACCAGAGCGCGTGTCGTGCCTCTCGTCATGTGTTCATCAGCCTTTCGACGCTCAGTGCGTGCGGCACCCGATAGTCGTGGTAGCCAGGGCCCCGTCAGGCCCGCCAGGACCCGCGCCCGACACGGCAGGGCGGCGCGGGATCACTCGTCGTTGTTGTCAGTCATCGCCTTGCGCTCTTCGACCGCCGCGGCGAACTCCTCGTCGTCGAGCTCGTAATAGCTCGTCCACGTGAAGCTCATATCGTCGCTCGACCGCTGACCGAAGCCGGCCCAGTTCCGCGGATCGGGGTTCCACCGGTTGGCGGACGAGTTGTCGTGCCACGTGATGGTGTGGAGGAACGTGCCCTTCGGCAACAGCGGTTGCGCGTCGTCGGCGTAGTTGTAGACGATGTGCCAGCCGAAGTCCCAGTTGGCGCAGCTGATCGTCTGGGTGTTGCCGTCGGGCAAGATCGCCTCGATGCACTGGCGCTTCCCGCGATTGTGGAGGTGGGGCTGGAATCCGGTCAGGCGGACGTTCGTCGTGAACGGATGGTAGCTGTCGTGCCGGACGTTGTCCTCGCCCGGCGGAATGTCGAGATCGAAGTTCTGCGCCAGCGCTCTCGAGAACAGCTCCTTCTCCGGTTCCTCCCCCTTCGGATAGAACGTCAGACCGACGCTGGTCCGATCGGTGGTCTCCTTGCCGATCGAGGCGTAGTGTAGGTTGAAACGGATGATGGAACCGGCCTTGACCAGACGCCCGGTGCCCGGGGGGAACACGTCGCCGTTCTTGCCCTGCGCGTACTCGTTGAGGAAGTCCCCCGTGTCGGCATCTTCTGTCTCCTGGAGCCGCGTGACCGCGTGGTGCACCACCGGGAAGCCTTCGGCCGACGGCTTGGTTTCGACCGCCTTGATCCACCGATCCTCGGTCAGCCCGGAATCGGAAAAGAAGTCGCCCCACCAGTTGGCGCCCTCGGCCGGCACGACGAACGGCTCTGGGATCGGGATGACCAGGTCGGGCTCGCCGATGTGCCACCGGTCGCGGTCGGCGAACTCGCGCGGTGGCGGCATGTCGCTGGGATTCCCGCGCGGCGCACCGGCGTCGACCCACGCGACGAGGGTCGCGATCTGATCGTCGCTCAGCGACCGGTCGTACTTGAAGCTCTGGACGCCGACGTTCCGGTCGATATACCAGGGCGGCATCATTCGGGTCGAGACCTTCTCCTTGATGGCGCGAGCCCAGGGTCGCGCGTCCTCGTAGGTCATCAGCGACATCGGCGCGATGGCGCCTTCTCGATGGCACGTCTGGCACGACGCCTGGAGGATCGGCGCCACGTCCTTCGTGAACGTCACCTCGGCGTTCTGCCCGCCCGCGGCCGCGGGCGTCACTGCCGACAGGGTCGACACGCCGAGCAGGGCAAGTGCGACAACACCAAACGAGCCGACCGAGCGGGTTCCGATGCTGGCTTTCATGGGCACACCCTCCTGTACACCTAGTAATCTGCTCCCCTGTCGCGGACTTGTCAACCGCGATCGGTCGGCGCAGCACCCGCCGTCACAGGGACACAGCTCGCGCCCGGCGGCCTGCGCCGCGGCCGGAAGCGGTGCGCACACGACGAGCGCCCCGACTGTCAGCACGAGCGCAAGCTATCGGCGTGTCATCTGAGACCGCCTGACGGCCGGAATCCGTGCTATCTATTAGGTCATCGAGGCCGTGTCCTCGCTTCCCCCTCGACGATGAAGGAGGCAGACATGTCGACGCGCGCGCGCTGCTCCGTCCTGGCCGCGATCCTGGCCGGCTCGGTCGTCGGTCTCGCGGCTCAGCAACCGCCCCTGGAACGGATCAACCTGCCCGAAGGGTTCAGCATCCGCGTCTATGCCACAGGGCTGACGAACCCACGGTCGATGGTGCTGTCGGCGAACGGGACCCTCTTTGTCGGCAGCCGGATCTCGCCGCGGGAGATCGCCCAGGGCGCGCCGTCAGACGCGGGCCAGGTCTATGCGGTGCTCGATCGCGACGGCGACCAGCGTGCCGACGAGGTCATCACGCTGACCCAGGGGTTGAACGCCCCGAACGGCGTCGCCTTCCGGGATGGCGCACTCTATGTGGCCGAGATCAACCGGATCCTGCGATACGACGACATCGAGGCGCACCTCGACGACCCACCCGACCCGGTCGTGGTGAACGACAGCTTCCCGACCGACTGGATGCACGGCTGGAAGTTCATCAACTTCGGCCCGGACGGCAAGCTCTACGCGCCGGTCGGGGCACCCTGCAATATCTGCAACCGGGAGGCGGACGACCCCCGCTACGCGTCGATCACCCGGATGAACCCGGATGGCAGCGGGCTCGAGGTGTTCGCCAGCGGGATCCGGAACTCGGTGGGATACGATTGGCACCCCGAGACCGGCGAGCTGTGGTTCACCAGCAACGGGCGCGACAGTCTTGGCGACGACCGGCCACCCGACACGCTCAACCACGCGCCGCGACCGGGGCTGCATTTCGGCTTCCCGTTCTGTCACGCAGGGAACATCCCGGATCCGGAGTTTGGCGCCACGCGGGCGTGTGCCGACCTCGACCCGCCCGCGCATACGCTCGGCCCTCACGTCGCCGCCCTCGGGATGCGGTTCTACACCGGCCAGATGTTTCCCGCCCGCTACCGGCACCAGATCTTCATCGCCGAGCACGGGTCCTGGAACCGCAGCGTCGAGGCCGGGCACACCGGCTATCGCGTGACTGTGGCGTATCTGGACGGCAACCGCGTCGTCGACTACGAGGTGCTCGCCGACGGCTGGCTCGGCGCCGACAACATTGGCTGGGGACGACCGGTCGACGTGCTGGTGATGCCAGACGGCGCGCTGCTGGTCTCCGATGACCGGATGGGCGTGATCTATCGAATCAGTTACACGGAACCGTCTGCCCGGTGAGGCACCGCCAAGCAGCTCGACGAGCTCGGGCACCGGCTCTCACCTCGACCCTTCCCCACGGGGGAGCGGGAGAGACCGCAGCCTGCTCCAGCCACTGGCTGGCGCGTCGAACCGACAACAGGTAGATTAAAGAGATCGGGAAGGACCGCTCCACCGAGACAGTCTGGAGGCATCCATGTTCACCGGGTTCACACGCGCACGATATTCGCACGCGTCCGCCGCGCTGATAGGTGCGCTGGCGGTCGTCACGGGTGTCGCGGCCGGTCCGGCGATGGCACAAGGCTCGGCCAGTGACATGCGCGCGGGGTATCTTGCCGATTTCGACACGATGCAGACCAAGTTCAAGGAACTGGCCGGCGCCATGGACGCGGACACCTATGGCTGGCGACCGATGGACGGCGTCCGGTCGGTGAGCGAGGTGTTCATGCTGATCGCAGCGGAGAACTACTTCGTGCCGGCCGCCTGGGGTGCCACGCCGCCGGACGGCATCACGCCCAGCTTCGCGTTGTTCGACGAGCTGGCCGAGGTCACCGACAAGCGCGACGTGCTGAACCACCTCGAGACGTCGGCGGCCTACCTGCTCGAGGCGGTCGGCAGCCTGTCCGACGAGCAGATGCAGGAGACCATTCAGATGTTCGGACAGGACGGTGTCCTGCAGGCATCGCTGCTGCTGGTCGTAGGGGACATGCACGAGCACCTGGGGCAGGCCATCGCCTACGCCCGTATGAACGAGGTGGTTCCACCCTGGACCGCGCGGCAGGGCCAGTAGCACGAGAGGTCGCACACATGCCGACGTTCGGTGGTGTAGACGACACGAGACGTGAAATCGATGTTCCGATTGAACGCGTGTGTTGGGTGCGTGCTCTGTGTGTGCGCGCCTCCCGTCCTCGCCCAGACGCAGAGCCGGCCGGTGACCCCGGTGCCAGCGGTCGAGCTCGTCGCTCAGACCTCCGGCAAGGTGGTGCACGCCGTCTCGGTCGACGACCCGCCGACGCTCGACGGCGACGTGCTCGGCGACCCGGTGTGGGCCGCGGTGGAGCCGGTCAGCGGGTTCCGCCAGAGCGCCCCCGATGAGGGGCAACCGGCCACCGAGCGGACCGAGGTGCGCGTCGTGTTCACCGACGACACCCTCTACTTTGGCATCGTCTGTTACGACCGGGACCCCTCCGGCATCATCGTCAGTGACAGCCGGCGCGATTCGTCGATGAACGACGCCGACAGCTTTCAGATGGTGCTCGACACCTTCAGCGACCAGCAGAACGGGTTTGTCTTCGGCACCACGCCGGCCGGCCAGGAATACGACGGCCAGGTGACCGACGAGGGCGGTGGTCGAAGCCTGTTCGGCGGTGGTGGTCGCGGTGGCTTCTCGCGCGGGAGCGGCGGCGGCTTCAACCTCAATTGGGACGGGGCCTGGCAGGTGCGAACGTCGACGTCCGACGTGGGCTGGAGCGCCGAGTTCGCCATCCCGTTCCGGACCATTCGCTACCCCACACGCGCGCACCAGTCCTGGGGCGTGAACTTCCAGCGGAACATCCGGCGCCGGAACGAGACGGCGTTCTGGGCGCCGCTCCCTCGGCAGTACAACCTCTACCGGGTGTCGATGGCCGGACAGCTCGTGGGCGTGTCGGCGCCGACCGGCTTCACAGGCAATCTGCAGCTGACGCCGTATGTGGTCGGTGAAATCTCCACGCGCGACGTAACACCGGACCGGGACCCGCTGGCGCTCGGCGACGTCGGGGTCGACCTCAAGTACAGCGTCACCTCCGGCCTCACGCTCGACGCCACGTACAACACCGACTTCGCGCAGGTCGAGGTCGACAATCAGCAGATCAACCTCGACCGCTTCAATCTGTTCTTCCCCGAAAAACGGCCGTTCTTCCTCGAGAACGCCGGGGTGTTCTCGGTGAGCAACCAGGGCCCTGCCAGTGGGATGAACCTCGGGCAAACGGAGCTCTTCTTCAGCCGCCGGATCGGGATCAATGACGCAGGTGTGCAGATTCCGATCCTGGGCGGGGCGCGGCTATCGGGCAAGGTGTCGGACGGCGTGACAATCGGCTTCCTCAACATGCAGACGGAGACGGTCGACGGGACCGGGGCGGCGAACAACTTCACGGTGGCGCGTGTGCGCCGCGATCTGCCCAATCGATCGAGCATCGGCGGTCTCTTCGTCAACCGGCAGCGCACGGGGAGCCTGGCGCCGGCTGACGACTACAACCGCACCTACGCGGTCGACGGCCGGTGGGGCATCGGCCAGAACGGGTTGGTGCAGGGCTTCGTGGGTCGCACCGAGACCCCCGGTCGCACCGGCCGCGACCACGCGCTGAGTCTCTCGACGAGATACGACTCGGAAGCCTGGCGTTTCATCAGCGGGTATCAGGAAAACGGCGAGGACTTCAACCCGGAGGTCGGTTTTCTCCGCCGGACCGGCGGGTTCCGCAAGTTCGACGTCGGGCTCAACAACACGTCGCGGCCGGACGGGTTCCTCAAGTTTCAGGAGCTGACGCCGCACATGAGCTTCACCCGCTTCTGGAACCTCGACGGGGTCATGGAGACGTCGTTCCTCCACCTGCATTTCCAGGGCGAGTTCGAGGACAGCTCCTCGGCCGGTGTCTCGCTGGATGTCCGGAGCGAAGCGGTCTTCGATGCATTCACCGTGTCTGGCATCACCGTGCCGCCGGGTCAGTACGACTTCAACGAGGTGCAGTACTCCTACAACTACGACCGGTCGACGCCGGTCAGCTTCGGCATGCGAGTGACGGTTGCCGGGTTCTTTGGTGGCGATATCGTGACCCTGCGCCCGTCGATCAACGCACGCTACGGCGACACGTTCAATCTGTCGTTGAGCTACAGCCGGAACGACATCGATCTGCCGAACGGCAGCATCATCACCAACTTGACGAGCGTCCGCGCCGCCTACAACTTCTCGCCGCGGCTGTTCGTGCAGACGCTGCTGCAGCACAACGACAGCGCCGAGATCTGGTCGGTGAACTTCCGTATCGGCTGGCTTCAGGACGCCAACACCGGTCTGTTCCTCGTCTACAACGAAACGGAAGGGATCGGCGACGTCGTTCCGTCCTTCGCCGGGCGCAGCGTGATTGTGAAATACAGCTATCTGTTCGATGTGATCGACTAGTCTGGGCAGCGGGCGTCTGATGCCGCTTCGCGAGCCGATGTCGTCCAGGATCGGCAGTAGCCTGCTCCGTGACACCCGAGCGCTTTCTGTCGACAGAGGGAGGCAAGGCTGCGGCCTTGCCACGCAGGCCTGAAGGCCTGCGCTACAGAGACAACCACGTAAGCAGATCGGCCTCGTCGCGCGTATTGGGTAGGGCACAGATGGCATCTGTAACTCCTCTTGCGGTAGCGGTACTGCTGGCGGTGTCGACCGCCCCGTCGGCCGAGGTCAGCACTGGCGTGAGCGTACCGGCGCCCCAGACCGCCCCGTTCCCACAGGCGCAGCCTGCGACCGAGACCATCGCCGTCACCGTCTTTACCAACATCAGCGGAGCCGCCGAGGACGACTGGATCGGCTCGGGGATCGCCGAGACGCTGATGACCGACGTGGCGAGGATCGGCGCGCTCTCGGTTGTGGGGCCCCAAACGCTGTCGAACGCGCTCGGCTCTGACCAGGGCCCGGGCGCCGAGTCAGCCGAGGTGCGGGCAGGCCGTCTCCTGGGCGCTCGATGGGTCATCAGCGGTGCATACCAGCGGGTGGGCGACCGTCTGCGGATCACCGCGCGTATTGTCGAGGTGGCGAGCGCCGAGGTGGTGCACACGGCGAAAGTCGATGGTCTGGCGACCGAGCTCTTCGCGCTGCAGGACCGGCTCTCCGCCGACCTGCGGCGCGGGCTGCCGGGCGGGGACGGCGCGACGTCGACCGCGGCGCGTGCGGCGACCAGCAGCGTGCCGGCAAGCGCCGCCGCTGCACCGCCGCCACCCGCAGCGGTGGGCGCAACCACCGCGGCCGCCGGCAGCGGGTTCGCGGTGGCGCCCGCCAGCGTCATCGATGGCCCGCCGCCACCGGCACCACCCGAAACCGTTGCGCGCGATGCGGCGGGACGTGCCACGGTGCGAGCGGTCCAGCTCGGTGGCCCGCTGCACGTGGATGGCACCCTGGACGAAGCGGTCTACGACACAGTGCCGCCGGTCAGCGACTTCATCCAGCAGCTGCCCGATGCGGGCGAGCCGGCGACCGAACGCACCGAGGCGTGGATCTTCTATGACGCGCAGAACGTCTACGTGGCGGTACGGAACTGGGACTCGGCGCCCGAGTCACAGTGGGTCGCCAACGAGATGCAGCGTGATTCCTACCAGCTCTTCAACAACGACAACTTCAGCGTTGCGTTCGACACCTTCTACGACCGGCGCAACGGCGTCTCCTTCCTGGTCAACCCGATCGGCGGTTTCTTCGATTACGAAATCACGGATGAAGGGAACCTCAACGTCGACTGGAACCCGATCTGGGACGTGCGGACCGGCCGGTTCGACGGCGGCTGGACCGTCGAAATGGAGATTCCCTTCAAGTCCATCCGCTTCAGCCCGGGCACGTCACAGATCTGGGGGCTCCAGCTTGGGCGAAACGTGGGACGGAAGAACGAATCGAGCTATCTTACCCCGGTCCCGATTTCCGCCGGGCCGGGCATGTTCCGTCTGTCGGCGGCCGGCACGCTGACCGGTGTCGAGGTGCCCGAAGGTAACCGGACCTTCGAGATCAAGCCGTATGCGATCGGTTCGCTCGCCACCGACGTCAACGCCGTGCCGCTCGTCTCGAACCAGGGCGACGGCGACTTCGGGGTCGACGTCAAATACGGCCTGACACAGAACCTCACGGCCGACTTCACCTACAACACCGACTTCGCGCAGGTCGAGGTGGACGAACAGCAGGTGAACCTGACGCGGTTCAGCCTGTTCTTTCCCGAGAAACGCGAGTTCTTCCTCGAAGGACGGGGCATCTTCGACTTCGGTCGTGGTGTCACGTTCGGGGGTGGAAGACCCTGGGAAGGGGGACGCCCCGGGTCGGGGGGCTTCTTTGGCGGCGGCGACGTCCCGACCCTCTTCTTCAGCCGGCGCATCGGCCTGGACGCCGGACAGACCGTGCCGATCCTGGGCGGCGGCCGGCTGACCGGCAAGGTGGGAGATTTCAGCATCGGGGCGCTGAACATCCAGACGGACGACGTAGTGACCACGGGCGCCGCGGCGACCAATTTCACCGTCTTGCGACTGAAGCGCGACATTCTACGACGCAGCCGTATCGGCGGCATCTTCACCGGACGATCGGTGTCGACGGTGGGCGACGGATCGAACCAGGCGTTTGGCCTCGACGCCGCGTTCTCGTTCTACGACAACGTGAACTTCAATGGTTACTACGCCCGCACACGGACACCTGGACTGGACGGCGACAACGACAGCTACCAGGCGGCGTTCACCTACAACGGCGACCGCTATGCCCTGGGGGTCGACCATCTGCTCGTCGGTGACAACTTCAACCCGGAAGTAGGCTTCCTGCGTCGCGACGACTTCCGGCGCACCTTCGTGCAGGCGCAGTTCAGCCCGCGGCCCGCCTCGATCGCCGCGGTGCGCCAGTTCACCTGGGGCGGCAGCCTCGACTACATTCTGAATGGCGCCGGCCACATCGAGTCGCGGGTCGCGCAAACGAGCTTCAAGACGGAGCTCGAGAACAGCGATCGGTTCAGCGTCGACGTGCAGCGTAGCTACGAGCTGCTCGTGGAGCCGTTCGAGATTGCGTCCGACGTGACCATCCCGGTCGGCGGCTACGGCTTCCAGGACTACTACGCGTCGTACGCCTTGGGGGCGCAGCGGAGAGTCTCGGGCACTTTCTCGGTGCAGCGCGGGGAGTTCTTCGACGGGCACATCACGGCGATCGGCTACTCCCGCGGTCGGATCGAGATCACGCCGCAGTTCTCGATTGAACCGAGCGTGTCGATCAATCGCATCGAGCTGCCGGGGGGCAGATTCACGGCAAAGCTAGCAACGACCCGCTTCACCTATACCTTCACACCGCGGATGTTTTTCAGCGGGCTGATCCAGTACAGCTCCAGTGGGGACTCGTTCAGTACGAATTTCCGGTTCCGTTGGCAGTACAGTCCCGGCAGCGAAATCTTCGTGGTCTATTCCGAGGACCGGAATACGAATCCCCTGATCCCGAACCGTGTGACGCAGCTTCGCAACCGCGGACTCGTCGTGAAGATCAATCGGTTGTTCCGTCTCTGAGGGATTGAGGGTCGGCTAAAGGAGGTCTTGTCGGGCACATGGGACCAGGAGCTGCCATGGTCTTGGCGGACCCATCAACGTAGATCTAACGTTGCGTGTCTTGGAGGTATCAGCAGGGTGAATGGTACGGAGGCTCGTTTCGGAAGGGGAATCACATGAGAAGGCTCATCCTAGGAGTTGGAGCGATCATTCTGTCGTTGGCGTACTTCGCGGAGCCGGGCGTTGCCCAAGACGCCAGTGACCTGGCGGGTAGCTGGGAGTTCACCGTGGAGGCACCGCAGGGTGGCGGCGGCGGCGGTGGTGGTGGTGGCGGCCGGGGCGGTCGGGGCGGTCGCGGTGGCGGCGGGGGCGGTCGGGGCGGCGGCCGGGGCGGCTCCGGCGTGCCGCGGGGCGACTCCTCCTGGGACGCGCTCTTCGACTCGGGCGGCATGCTCGTGGACGATGGCTGGACCGCCGAGATGGCGATTCCGTTCAAGAGCCTGCGCTATCCATCCGTGGGTAATCAGGCGCACCGGTGGGGATTCCAGATCGCGCGGCGGATTCGCGGAAAGGACGAGACGGTTGTCTGGGCGCCGGTGACGCGTGACATCTCCGGCTTCCTCCCGCAGATGGGGCTACTCGACGGGATGAGCGGTTTGTCGACCAGCCGGAACCTCGAGATCCTGCCGACCGTGACGGCGGTGCAGGTCGGCAACCTCGACACGACGACCGGCGGGTTCCCCAGTGAGTCGCAGCCGGAGGGTGGCATCAACCTCAAGTACGGCGTGACGTCCAATTTGACGCTCGACTTCACCTACAACCCCGACTTCTCGCAGATCGAGTCGGATCGGCCGCAGATCGAGGTCAACCAGCGGTTCCCGCTGTTCTTTTCAGAGTTACGCCCGTTCTTCCTCGAGGGACAGGAGATCTTCAG
>JADFPE010000240.1 GCA_022562495.1 Acidobacteriota bacterium | reverse complement strand
GACCGTACGGTATAAGAGTTGATGTGACTATCGAGAACATCGCGCGGACGACGACGGAGGGGATCCCCGTCGAGTTCGCGAGTGAACGGAAAATCCGCTACCGCAACAAACTCCACTACCGGTTGTCCCACTGGCCGATCTGGATCTTCGTCTTCTTCATCATGCCGGGGCCGCTCATCTTCGATCTCTTCGATCACGGCTTCGACCGGCGGATGGTGCTCTGGCTCGGCGTGGTCCTGGTCGGGACCGGAATCGCCGGGTTTCGGGGTCGGCTGCCCGGGTGCGAGCTGCGACCCTACATCATCAGGTTTACCGAGGACCGGCCCAACCCGTTCTATCGTCGGGTCTGTTACACGTGCGCCTGGAGCGGGGTCGTGTCGTTCGGGGTGCTCAACATTGCCGGGCTCGTCATGGCGGTCCTCACCGGCGTGTGGCACCAGCGTCAGATCTACGAGGTCGGCTATTTTCCGCTGGCGATCGCGGTCTGGGTACTTGGGGCGGCCGGCTGGTTGCCGCGGGTGAAGCCGTCGACGCAGGGCGAGGGGGTCGAGCGGCGCTATTTCTACGGCATGTCTTGGGCGATGTGCAGCGCGCAGCCGATCGTGTGGGTCCTGTGGAGCGTGTTGCCGTATGGGCGGGTGGGCGACGTGCTGAAGCTGGCGGTCTTCGTCGGCGTCCTCGCGTTCGTCGGCTGGCTGTCGTATCGCGGCAAGCTGCCTCGCACTCGTCCGATCGTTCCAGGTGAGCTGGCTGTGTCGGATTGATCCCCGATCCCGACAGGCCGAGGTGCGTCAGCGGGCTGCTAGGGCTGCAGTAGTACCTTCAGCTCCGACCGGGCCGCATTGAACGCCGCGCCGAACTCCTCGAGCGGGTACGTGCCGGCGAGCAGCGGGCCAATGTGGACCTGGCCGCCGGTGAGCAATGCGATCGCGTCGGCGAACGGCCCGCACCGAGAGCCCACCAGCGTGACCTCGTCGACGATCGCGGGCCAGAGCGTAATCGGGGTCTCGCCGTGGAACGTCGACTTCATCACCACGGTGCCCCGAGGCCGGACCAGTTCCATCGCGCGGCTCAGACCGGCCGGCCGGCCGGTGACATCTACCGTGACGTCGAAGGTGGACGTCGGCACGTCGTCGGCTGACCGCTTCGCATCCAGACCAAGGTCCCGAGCCACCTGCAGCTTCCAGTCGTGCTTCCCGAACAGCGTCACATCGGCGCCGGTCGTGCGCAGCACCTGACCGACCAGCAGTGCCATCCGGCCGTCTCCGACCACCCCGACCCGGGCCCGCGGGCCGATGTCGACCTGCGTGAGAATCTCGCAGGCCGCCGCGGTCGGCTCGACCAGCACGGCGGCCTCGTCGTCCAGCGTGTCCGGCACGATGTGGAAGTTGCCGGCCGGCAGCGAGAGATGCGACGCGAACGCGCCGGCACGTCCGACGATGCCCAGGACGGTACGCGTGGGGCAGTGGTTGGCGGTGTCGGCTCGGCACCAGTCGCACGTGCCACAGCCGATGTTGATCTCCCCGACGACCCGCTTCCCGATCCAGTGACGATCTCCGTCGGGCGCCGTCTCCACGACGCCGACGAACTCGTGACCCGGCACGCCGGAGAACCCCGCGTACCCTTGCAGGATCTGGAGATCGGTGCCGCAGATGCCGGCCAGCGTGACGGCGACCCGGCACTCCCCGGCCCGGGTCTCGATATCGTGCTGCTCGACATGCACGGCGTCGAGCGTGTCCGGGGTGTGCCGGTCGGCGTCGATGACGAGCGACTTCATGACCTCGACAGCTCCTGGCAGAGTGTGGTGAACGTCCTGCGTCGCACTGCGGGTGGGGGTGGGGATGCGCCGGTCGAATGCAGCTGGACTGTCACTCTGGGCTGCGAGACCGCATCAGGTGCCACGCGTAGTGGAGGGTGACCACGATGATCGGGATGGCGACCAGCACCCACGTCCACTTCCAGGCCTCCGACCGCCAATAGCCATAGCCAATCACGGCCAGCAACAGGAGATTGAGCCCGACACCGATCGCGGTGTGCTTCGTCGCGCCTCCGGGCGCCGCGTCGTCAGGAGGTGGCTGTGCAGTCATTCCCGATTCTGGATTCTAGCAGCCCGTGGTGACCGTCCCCCGTCGCACCGAGACCCGTCGTGAGAGAAGCCGCAGCCGTCCTCTGCACGGCGCGACGAGGGAACAGACCGGCAGTGTGTGACCGAGAAGCCATGCCGTCAGCCGGGATGCAGCGCTTTTCGGCAGGCTCCGGGCGTCCCGAGTGCGTCGAGGGGCGCCGGTCGAATGCAGCGGGGCTGTCACCGCGGGCTGCTAGAATACCGCCATGACCCGCCCTCGACATCGGCGCATCGCCGGTCTGCCGGCCGCGCTGGCCGTGACGCTCGCACTCGGCGGGCACACCGCCGGTCAGGCGTTGCTCGACTTCGACACCTTCTTTCGGGACAAGACGATGCGGGTGGACTATGTCCACTCGGGCGGGCTGGGCCAGGAGATCATCGGGCTGGATCAGGTGGTGTCGGACGGACCATGGGCGGGCAGCCGCACGCGGCTGGTGGACGACCTGAACCTGGGGAAATATCTGTTCGAAGTGATCGACCGGCGCACCAACCGGGTCCTGTACTCACGTGGTTTTGCGTCGATTTACGGCGAATGGGAGACCACCGCCGAATCGCAGGAGGTCTACCGGAGCTTTCGTGAGTCGCTACGGTTTCCCTGGCCGAAGGCGCCGGTCCAGGTCGTGCTGAAGACCCGCGATGCCGAGAACAGCTTCCACGAGATCTGGTCCACCGTGATCGACCCGGACTCGCGGTTCGTCAATCCGACCGACCTAGAGCCGATCGGCGAGGTCTGGTCGTTGTTCGAGAATGGCCCGCCGTCGGAGAAGGTCGACCTGCTGGTGATCGGCGAGGGTTACACCGCGGCCCAGATCCCCAAGTTTCATGCCGATGCGACCCGGCTCGTGAACGCGTTGTTCGAGGAGGAGCCGTTCCGGAGCCGGAAGGGCGACTTCAACGTGTGGGGGCTCGACCTGCCATCCGTCGCGTCCGGTGTCAGCCGGCCACGCGCCGGACAGTTCCGTCGGACGCCGCTGTCGGCCGAGTACAACATCTTCGACTCGGAGCGCTACCTCCTCACCTACGACAACCGCGCCCTCCGGGACGCGGCGTCGGCCGCCCCGTACGAGTTCCTCGAGATCCTCGTCAACGAGGAGCAGTATGGCGGCGGCGGGATCTTCAATTTCCAGGCGACGACGGCGGTCGACACGGGGTTCGCCGAGTACGTGTTCGTCCACGAATTCGGGCATCACTTCGCCGGCCTGGCCGACGAGTACTACACGTCGGACGTGGCCTATGAGACCGGCGCTCCCTATCACCCGGAGCCGTGGGAGCCGAACGTCACCGCGCTGCACGACCCCGCTGGCGTGAAATGGGGCGATCTGATCGAGCCGGACACCCCGTTGCCGACCCCGTGGGACAAAGCGCGCTTCGAGGCCGGGAGCGTCGCGGCCCAGCGCGAGCGTCGCGAGCTGCGGACCAACGGGGCCCCCGAAACGGTGATGGACAAGCTGTTCACCGAGCAGAGGGAGCGCGAAACCGCCTTGCTCGGCGGGATGGAGCATGCCGGCAAGGTCGGGGCGTTCGAAGGCGCCTCCTATGAATCGACCGGTTTGTATCGACCTGAGGCCGACTGCATCATGTTTACGCGCAACCCGGTCGGGTTCTGCCGCGTCTGCCGCCGGGCGATTGAGCACGTCATCGACCTGTACGCAAGACCTTGAAGACACGAAGAAGTCAGAAGGCAGAAGGCAGAAGGTGCCGGAGGCTGACGCGGCGTCGGTGGGCGCTCGGATTGAGATAGAAGTGATGCTGGCGAAGCCAACCAGTTGAATTCTGACTTCTGCCTGCGGACTTCTGCCTTCTTGGTGCTGTTATGGATGCCGTCTTCCTTGCCGAGCTCGAGCGGATTGTCGGACCGGACGGGTTGGTCCGGGACGCCGGCGACCTGCTGACCTACGAGTCGGACGCGCTCGTCCGTCTGCGAGAGCGGCCGGCGGCGGCGGTGCTGCCCGACACGGTGGACCAGGTGCAGCAGGTGGTCCGGCTCTGTCATCGGTCGAAGGTGCCGTTCGTGGCGCGTGGTTCGGGCACAGGGTTGTCGGGCGGGGCGTTGCCGCATCCCGACGGTGTGTTGATCGTCTTGACCCGGCTGAATCGGGTTCTCGACATCGACATCCCGAACCAGCGGATCACCGTCGAGCCCGGGGTGACGAACCTGGAGGTGACCCGGCGCGTGGCGTCCTCCGGCTACTACTACGCGCCGGATCCGTCCAGCCAGGTCATCTGCTCCATCGGGGGCAACGTCGCCGAGAACTCCGGGGGTGCCCATTGCCTCAAGTACGGGTTCACGGTCCATCATGTGCTCGGAGTCGAGGTGGTGTTGCCGGATGGCGAGCTGGCGCACTTGGGCGGCGAGGCGCTCGACAGCCCCGGGCTCGACCTGCTGGGGGTGATCGTCGGGTCGGAGGGCACGCTGGCGGTCGTCACCAAGGTCACGCTGCGGCTGGTCCGCCGCCCCGAAGCGGTGCAGATGCTGCTGGTCGCGTTCGATTCGACCGATGCCGCCGGGAACGCGGTGTCCGACATCATCTCGGCCGGGATCATCCCGGCGGCGATTGAGATGATGGACCGCACGACGATCCGGGCCGCCGAGGCGGCGGTGCATCCTGGCTTCCCGGATGCCGAGGCGGTGCTGATCGTCGAGCTCGACGGACCGCGGAGCGAGGTGGTGGCCCTGTTCGCGCGGGTCGAGGCGGTGTGCGCACGGAACAACGGCTGGGGTGTGCAGGTGGCGCGCGACGAGGCGCAGCGCGGACGAATCTGGATGGGTCGTAAGGCGGCGTTCGCCGCGATGGGGCGGATCGCGCCGAACTACTACGTGCAGGACGGCGTCATCCCGCGGAGCAAGCTGCCGGAGGTGCTCCGGCGGATCCGTCAGCTCGAGATCGAGTCCGGGCTCACGATCGGCAACGTGTTCCACGCGGGTGACGGCAACCTGCACCCGCTCGTCTGTTACGACGCGGCGGTCGACGGTCAGGCCGACCTGGCCGAGCAGGTCGCCACGGAGATCCTGACCTACTGTCTCGATGTCGGGGGGTCGCTCACGGGCGAGCACGGCATCGGCGCCGACAAGGCGTGTCACATGCCCAAGATGTTCACCACCGCAGATCTCGAGACAATGCAGCTCGTGCGTGCCGCATTCGACCCCGACCAGATCTGCAACCCCGACAAGCTGTTTCCCACCCCCCGTCTGTGCGGCGAGGTCCCCGGGCCGTATCGCGCCCACCCTGCGGAGATCGCCGGTCTTATCGATCGCGTCTGAGAACCGCGTGCGGGACAAGTAAATGACGAGCCGGTCATCCTCGCTCGATGCCGTGGTCGCCGAAGTGGAGGCGCGGGCCGGGGCCGGGCTCGCGCGCCCGGGTGTGGCGGCCGACGCGATCGACGGCATCGTGCCCGGTATCGTGGCGCAGCCGCCAACGCCTGTCGCGCTCGCGACGACGCTCGCCTGGGCGACGGAGACCGGGCGCACCGTGGTCGTCCGGGGCGGCGGGACCAAGCTCGGCTGGGGGGCGTCACCCGGGTCGGTCGACCTCCTGTTGTCGACCACGGCGATGAACGCCGTGGTCGAGCATCGTCATGGCGACCTGACCGCCACGGTGCAGGCTGGCGCGACGCTCGCCGAGACGAACGCCGTGCTGAGCCGGCACCGCCAGTGGCTGCCGCTCGACCCGCCATGGAGTGACCGGGCCACGATCGGCGGGATCGTCGCCGCGAACGACAGCGGGCCGCGCCGCCAGCGTCACGGGACGCCGCGCGACCTGATCATCGGAATGACGCTGGCGCGGGCCGACGGCCTGATGGCGAAGACCGGCGGCATCGTGGTGAAGAACGTTGCGGGGTACGACCTGGCGCGGCTGCTGACCGGCTCGTTCGGGTGTCTCGGCGTCATCCTGACCGCCACCTTCAAGCTCGCGCCGCTGTCGGAGGCTTCGCGCACGGTGTCGGTGGCGTTTCCCGCGAGCGCGCGGTGCGGTCCGCTTGTCGCCGATCTGCTCGCGCACGCCTCCACGCCGAGTGCGCTGGAGCTGGCGACCCCGCCGGCGACGATGCTCATCCGGTTCGAGTCGGTCGAGGCGGTGGCGGTCGAGCAGGCGGAGCACGCCGCCACGCTGGCCCGGGACCACGGCGGCACACCGGTGGTCCTGACGGGTGAGGACGAGACCGCTGCGTGGCGCGGGCACGACGCCCGTGTGTTCGACCGGGAGGGGACGATCCTGAAGCTCACGATCATGCCGGCCGATCTGTCGTCAACGCTCGCCTGGTTGGACGACGTCGCGACAGCACGGCAGCTCGACTACGTCGTGACCGGCCGCGCCGGTCTCGGGGTGCTGTTTGTCGGACTGCATGGCGTGGTGTCGGAGCAGGCGACGTTCGTCACCGCGCTCCGCGAACGGCTGCCGGTCGGTCGCGGCAGCGCGACGATCCAGCGCGCCGACCCCGAGTTGAAGGCGCTGGTCGATGTCTGGGGCCCGGTCGGTGACGGACTCCGGATCATGCAGGAGGTCAAGCGCCGTTTCGACCCGACCGGCACGCTGAATCCCGGTCGTGGCCCGGGCGGGCTGTGAGAACCGACACGGCTTTGGGTGTCAGGCTATGGGCGCTCCAGTGTCGAGCTGCGCGAGCACGAGTATGAGGCGGCGCAGGGAGTCAGGGAATGGCACTATGGTACTGGTTGAAACGTCCTCGCGTCATAGTCCCGCGGGTGCGAGTGTGGGTATGGGAGCGCATGCACCCGGACATGCCGTGGCTGTGTCCGGGTACGGTCGCGTTCTGCCAGGCGACCCTCTCGCGGTCGATGACCGCCGTCGAGTTTGGCAGTGGCAGGAGTACTCGCTGGTTCTCGACCCTGGTCGGACACCTGACGAGCGTCGAGCACAACCCAGTGTGGTACGCGCAGGTCAAGCGGCAACTGGACAACGCCAATGTCACCAACGTGTCGTACCGACTCGTGCCGCTGAACCATCCCGAATCCGACCCGGAGCGGGCCGAGTACTCACTCACGCCGGAGTACGTGGCAGTGGCCGACGGCATCCCCGACAGGAGCCTCGGTTTCGCTGTCGTCGAAGGGCACTACCGAACCCACTG
>JADFPE010000239.1 GCA_022562495.1 Acidobacteriota bacterium | reverse complement strand
CGAGAAGGGACGCGTGGCTCGAGCGCTGGTCGATAGGCCACGCCTGAGCGCGGCGATGCGTCGCGGGGCGCTCTCCTACTCGACGGTGCGCGCCCCGATCCGTGTGGCGATCCCTGAAACCGAAGAGCGGCTGCTCGACTTCGCCCGCAGCGCAACGGCGGCACACGTCGAGCGGTTGGTGCGCGGCCGACTGTCACCGGAGGTCGAGGCGGTCGTGCAGCGCGCGTTGGACGCCGCGTCCGATGGCTGTATCACGACGCGGAAGACACGTCCGAGGTCTCGGTGGGCCAGCGACGGGCCGTCGCGCTCGGACTCGTCGCCGAGAGCGCCTTGGCCGCCGACCTCGATCCCGGCACGGCAGGCGACCGGTGTCAGGTCGTCGTCCACGAGGAGGCAGACGGCCTGTGACGCAATGCGGAGGCTGGGCAATCTGCGGTTGGTGACCGATACGGCGTGCACCAACTCCAGACGGGCCAGAAGGTCCTTCTTGCCGTGGGTGGCGTGCATCGACTCGGGCGAGTTCGGGGTCAGGACGCGACTCGCACGGCGCACAGGTCGACGACGGCGGCGGCGGGCGCCGCCTCCGTGAACAGATCGACGATCCACTGGTGGCAGGTGAGAACGAGCACCTGGTTGGTGCGGGAGAGCTCGACGAATGCGGCGGCGGCACGCCGGGCGCGCTCGAGGTCGAAGTTCACGAGGATCTCGTCGACGATGACGGGCAGCCGTTCCGCCTCGTCGCCCATGGTCTGGATGAGCCCGAACCGGAGCGCCAGGTAGAGTTGCTCGCGCGTACCGCGGCTGAGCTGTTCCGGCGTCTTCCAGGGTCCGGTCTCGTCGAGCACGGTGATTTTCTGCTCTCCCACCGTGACGTGCAGCTTCGAGTATCTGCCGCCCGTCAGGGCGTGAAAGAACGTCGCCGCACGGCGAACCACATCGGGCTGGCGTTCCTCTTCATACGTGTTGCGGGCCCTGACAAGCAGGGCTCGCGCAACGACGACCCTGGACCACTCGGCCGCGAGGGCCCGGAGCTGTTCGACAAGCTCTGCACGGCGCCCACGCAGACGGGAGGCCGCTTCGTCGCTGGAGAGTTGTTTCATCTGCAACTGGAGACGCCCGCGCTCTTCGTCCCGTTCGGTGGTGCGACGACCCAGCTCAGCCAGCGCTGATTCGGCGTCCCGGAGCGCATCGTCCGTCTCGTCTTTCGTCGTGGAGGCGAACGCGCTGCGCAGGGCGTCGAGGTCTCGCTCGCCCCCCCAGACTGTGCACAAGGCGGACGTATGCTCGTTGCGCTGCCGTTCGAGATCTTGCCGTTCGAGGTGCTGCCGTGCCCGCAATCGAAACTCTTCGGCGTCATCCGTGTGCGCCCGGGCTAGCAGATCACGGACGCGGTCGGCTATACCCGTACGCCGGCTGGTGGCCTGCACCAGGTTGGCGTCTCGCTCGTCGGCCGCGCGAACCGCCTCGGCCCGCGCTCGAACCGCCTCCTGCGTCTGGTCGAACCGTGCGACGATGCGGTCGGCGAGTTGCGCGACCGCCATCGAGGAATCGTCACTCGCGGGACCCAAGCCAGGATGGCCATCGGTCACAGCGTGGACGTCAGCGCTGAAGCTGTCGATGTCCTTCTGGATGGCCGCGATGCGCTCGCGCTTTTCGCCGGCCGTCCGGGCAACGACACGCGCGGTGTCCACCCGGGAGAAGAGTTCGGGGACCGTATCTGATGCCAGCGTCTCGGGCAGGCCTTGGCGCTCGAGCCATGCCGCCCATTCAACCGTAGCCGCGTCGACAGTGGCTTGCTGCTCATCCCGTCGGCGCCCAGCGGCCCGGCATCGCTCCTGCACGCGCTCGGCATCTTTCGCGGCGTCATCCGCCGCGGCCACGAGCTGCGCTCGGTCCCGGTTCAACTCGTCATCCCTGACGAGCGCCGTCTCGACACTGTTCAACTGGTCGTCTCCCGGGAGCTGATCGGCCTCGAGGTCGAGCGCCAGCGGTGGCAGTGCGGCCAGCAGCGCCGTGCGTCTCTCGTCGGCATGACGGCGTGCATCCTCGATGAGACGACCCAGTCCTCGACCGTCGCCTGGCTGGACGGACGACGGCGACGGCATCAGAACGTACGCGACCACCGCCGCAACCACGAGGGCGGCACCGGTCAGAAGAATCGCCAGGTCCCTATCCGAAACGACACCGACCACGAGCAGCAGTGCGGCCAGCCCGGCCAGCGCGGCCGGCAAGGCGAGCCGTGGCCAGGGCGCCGTCGGCTCAGATTCCCTGCCCGCCTGCGCGTCGAGGTCGCGGTATCGCTGCGCTGCCTGTTCGAATTCGGCGAGACGACTGCGAGCGGCCTGGAGCGCCGAGCGCCGCGCGCGCACGGCATCAGGGGACGTCTGGCTGGGCGGGCTCCGGTCGAGGTGGTCCTGCCGGTCCTGGAGCCGCTGATGCGCCTCGTCGAGTGCCTGGCTCACCTGTTCGGCGTCTCGCGTACGGTCCCGCAGGTCTGCGGTGGCCGAGGAGAGACGTGCCTTCCACTGCTCCACCTCGTCTCGACGCGGGATGGAGGTGTCGAACGCAACCAGGCGCTCGTCGTCCCACCCTGGTCCCAGGTCGCGCAGTTCGCTCGTGAGGTCGCTCTCATTGGCACTCAGTTCCGACTCTCGCTTGGGCAGATCCCGCACCGACGCGTCGAAACTGCCACGCCCCCTGCGGATCGCCTCTACCGCCGATTTGTCGCCCAGTAGCTCCTCACCGTCGACCGGGCGGTCCGCCAGCTCCCGAGCACGCTCCAACTCGTTGCGGGCTGCGGCGACGACCTCGTCAGCGTCGCGGCACCGTTCCTCGAGGTCGTCGAGCCTGCCAATCGGATCGTCAGGAAACCCGGTGCGATCGGGAATCTCCGACAGCCTCGCCTCGACGTCCAGCAACGCCACCCACTCGTCCCATGCCTGCCGCCGCCGCCGAAGCTCCTCCACACGGGAGCGCGCGGCGGCGCGTGCTGCGTCGAGCGCGGTGCCCTCCCCTTCGAGCTCTGCGCTGCGTGACACCGCCGCGCCATACTCCTGCGCCTGTGACAGCGCGTCCCGTAACTGCCCCTCGATATCCTGCAGCTCTTTCAGCACCCTGGCCACCGGCTGCTTGGAGCCTTTTCGCGCATAGATGGCCTCTGCACGCTCTCTCAGCTGCTTGAGCGCTTGCGGTAACCGTGCCGCGCCGGTGCCGGCGGTGTAGATGCGGCTGTTGATGCCGCTTTCATCGTCGGACTCCAGCGCCCGCAACTCGTGGAGGTCGAACGCGAACACCGACTGGAAGGTCAACGCGGTCACGTGCCCCAGCAGCGCGGGCCGGGCGGAATCTGGGACGAGCGACCCGTCCGCGGTTGTGACGGTCACCAGACCACCCTTACGGCCACGGTGGCGCTCGATCGTAAAGCGCTCGTCCGCATCGGACACGAGCTCGAGTCGCCCACCATGGTTCCCGCCGGCACGCGGGGGAAAGTGCTCGGCGGCGCCACGCAGCGGGAACCCGAACAACACCATCCGGATGAAGGCCAGGAGTGTGCTCTTCCCCGCCTCGTTCGGGCCATAGAGAATCGTGACCGGCTCATCAAACGAGGGGAACGACGCATTGCCAAAATCGCCGAACCCGTCGATGTGGACGCGATCGATCCTCATGTCTACGACCTACCCACCCACCTCGTCGTCCACGAGCAGTGCGAGAGCGATGTCCTCGGCGGCCGCCACCAGGGCACGCAGGTCGTCCGTCGGCGGAAGACTACCGTCGAAGTACTTGCGGGCACGCGTGCTGTCGTACAGCGGTGCGAGCTCCTGTTGCAGGGCAGCGGCGAGACCCTCGTCCCGCGACACCTCATCGGTCAACGCCAGGAAGTCACCGATGAAGTCGGTGCCCTGGCGCAGCGCATCACGATCGAGCTCGAACCTCGTCTGGTCCAGTATCCCGCCGCAGAACGCGAACGGATGGCGGGTGCCCCACACCTCGTTGAGCTGGCCGACGAGGCCATCGAGGGTTCCGGGCCGCGCGATCGACCCGTGCACCGGCCCGCGCCCCCGGAGGGAAATGCGGTACACGAGATGGCGTTCGTCCGTCTGGTGCAGGAGATCCTCGACGCGGCCGTCGAGACGGCTGAACAGGGCGCTGTCGTCTTCGATGCCATCAATCTGGACGTCCAGCTGTTCCCACCGCACGGCATCGACAGCGACGAACTCCGGTGAGATGGCCCCATGGTCATCCACATCGACGACATAGACGCCCCGTGGCCCTCGCTCGTTCGGGTGGCGGCCCTGCGTGTTGCCTGGATACACCACCAGTGGCGCCTGATCGCGCACGATGGCGCGGGTGTGGACGTGCCCGAGCGCCCAGTAGTCGTAGCCGGTTGCGACCAGGTCCTCGAGAGAGCAGGGCGCGTAGGCTTCATGCCCGGTGCTCGCGCCCACGTTCGCGTGGAGCAGCCCGATGGTGACGCGACCGGGCTCGCGGGCCGGGAACCCTGGCAGGAGGCTGCTCCGCATCTCTCGGGTCGGGTAGCTGATGCCGCACACCACCGGACCGGACGGGACTCGCGGATCGACCGGGACGGCCTCTGCGCTCTCGCCAAACTGATGCACGTTCGACGGCATCTTCAGACGCGCACCCCAGCCGTCGAGCGGGTCGTGGTTGCCATGGCAGATGAACGCCCGGATGCCGGCGTCGTTCAGCCGTTCGAGACCCCGCACGAATTGGATCTGGGCGGCAAGGCTGCGATCGGCCCCGTCGAAGATGTCGCCCGCCACGAGCAGCGCATCGACACCGCGTTCGATACAAAGCGCGATCACACGTTGGTAGGCAGTGAACGTGGCGCGCCGGAGAATCTCAGCGACCTGCGGCTCCGTCTCTCGGACCCCCGTGAAAGGGCTGTCGAGGTGAAAATCGGCGGCATGTACAAAACGAAACGACACGTCTCGAGCATCTCCTCTCGTCCCGATCGGACGGCAGTCGTACCGAGAGACACCTCACCCGACTCCCGGGGGTGGCGTGCCCGGTCGCCATGATAGTGTGAATCGAGCGTCATTCGCAGTGTCGCTCCATTGACCTCGAGGGTCGAGACATGCCGCACTGGTTCGAGCACACGCTCCTCGCGTTGGATCTGGAAACAACCGGGCTCGACCCACTCGAGGACCGGATTGTCCAGGCGGCGGTCGCCCTGGTGGCCGCCGATGGCTCTGTGTGCGACACCAGCTGGGACGGGATTGTCGACCCCGGCGTGCCAATCCCGGTGCGGGCGAGTGACATCCACGGAATCACGACGGACCGAGCGCGGCGCGAGGGAATACCCCCAGTCGAGGCGCTCCGGCACATCGCACGCCTGGTCGACGACGCGGAAGCCGGAGGGATCCCGTTGGTCATCTACAATGCACCGTTCGACTGGCCCTTTGTCCTGGCCGAAGCACAAAGACATGGCGTGCGCCTTGCCAAGCCGGAGATCATCGACCCGCTCGTCATCGACCGCGCGGTGGACCGCTATCGACGGGGCAGCCGACGGCTCGAAGCCGTGGCGGCGCATTACGACCACGACCTGGGTCAGACCCACGACGCGCGCGCCGACGCCATCGCCGCGGCGGCCATCGCGCGGGCGGTGGGCACACAGTATCCAGACGTCGGCGGCGTCACGCCACGGGCGCTACAGCCGCTGCAGGCGACGTGGCATGCGGCGCACGCAGACAGCCTCTCCCGCCACCTGGGGACACCGATCGACCACGGATGGCCGCTTCCGAGAAACGCCGAACACCTCGCGTGACCGGCCCGGACCGTCGGCTGGACACCGTGCGGCCACATAGTGCGCTGGGCTTCCGCCCGGTCGCGCCGGAGGCCGTCATGCAGACAATGCGTGGCGGCACGGACATGAGTCCAGCGCTCTCGCGAGCACCAGCATTGCCGCGGCCTTCCTCGACGCCACCAGGAGGACGCCGCCGACATCGACGTGATATTATCTGAGGCTCTCGGACCGTGGATTGAGGCCACCCACGGGGCGCCACGAGTCCATGAGGAGCCGTAACTCGTTGATTCCACACTGCGCGCCTGTAGCTCAGCTGGATAGAGCAACGGGCTTCGAACCCGTAGGTCGGGGGTTCAAATCCCTCCGGGCGCGCCAAACTATCCGGAAACTCCAGCGACTGTCGACAGCCCGTCAGCCGTGTTGCGCCCGTAGCTCAGCTGGATAGAGCGTCGGTCTCCGGAACCGAAGGCCACAGGTTCGAATCCTGTCGGGCGCGCCATCCCCTCGTGTGGGCCGCTAGCTCAACTGGCAGAGCAGCAGACTCTTAATCTGAAGGTTCCCGGTTCGATTCCGGGGCGGCTCACCACTGTTTGCTAGGAAAAACGACACCTCCAGGTTGCCAGAGACGGCCCGGAGGCGCGTTTGACACCCTAACTGACACCCACAGCGTTCCGTTTCGGCCACCGCGGGAGGTGAGCCGATGTTTAGGTTTCATCGGTGCCATCATCCTCTTGCGGCTGTTCCGCGGCTGGGTTCGCCGGAGCGAAGAGCTCGACGTCGTATCGCTTGCAGACCATCTGGAGCAGGAAGATGCCTGACCGAAAGAGGACATCGATCGCCTTGTCCATGTCTGCAATCGATGGGGCGAGGGTCTCTCCGTGCACGACGTCATGCCTGCTGCGATCGATTTCCTCAAGGCGATCACGATCGAACCCGGTCGGCGATGTCGGCCGACACAGCTGAAACAGTCGATTGACCTTGTCGAGCAGACTGGATCGCTCGAAATCGGCGAGGCACTTCTCACGCATTCTTTTCGCTATTTCCTCGTATCCGTGCTCCTTCACGTCGGAGAGCAGTACCTGCCGTTTCTCGACGAACTGGTCCCAATCGGTCGGTCGCATGAAGGCTGAGAACAGGCAGAGATCGTAGGCGACACCGTCCAGTGCCGAGTGCATGAACACCAACGACGCGGCGTCAACGGCCGCCTGAAAATCAGTTGTCGTTCCGTTCGTCACCAGCCGAGCCATACCTGGGGCCAAACCCTCGGGGTCACTGTCCTTGAGCCGTTCGATGAACAGTTTTTCGTATTGCGGATCACTGAGAAGCTCTTCCGCGCTCGCCAGATTCTGAGCCAGTAAGTGTTCTTCGGCATGCGGCAAGCCGAGCGTTGCGAGGACTCTAAGCGCAAATACCTCGCGCAGCCTACCGGTCAGGGCGTGAAAGACCACCGTGGGGGTGTTGCGGTCGATACTGCGTGACATGACTAG